>CAYYNG010000420.1:0-2366 GCA_964472435.1 uncultured Hyphomonadaceae bacterium
AGGCCTCGAAGCGGTCTCCTATCCGAGCCCGGCGCCGGAACACGGCCCGGCCGATGAACTCGAACAGATTCTGTCCCGCACCCTCGGGGTGCCGCTTTTCCAAGAGCAGGCGATGCAGATCGCCATGGACGCAGCGCGATTCTCCCCCGAAGAGGCGAACGGGCTGCGTCGCGCCATGGCGACCTTCCGCAAGGTCGGCACGATCCAAAACTATCAAGAGATGATGGTCGAGCGCATGGTCGCGCGCGGCTATGAGCGGGCGTTCGCCCAGCGCTGTTTCGACCAGGTGAAGGGCTTTGGCGAGTACGGCTTTCCCGAGAGCCACGCCGCCTCCTTCGCTTTGCTGGTCTATGTCTCCTCCTGGCTGAAACGCCACCATCCGGACGTCTTCTGCGCGGCCCTCCTCAACAGCCAGCCCATGGGGTTCTACGCCCCCGCGCAAATCGTCCGGGACGCCCGGGAACACGGCGTCGAGGTGCGTCCCGTGGATGTGAACCTTTCCGATTTGGACAACACGCTCGAGCCGGCGGCGGGGCGGTTTCACGCGGTCCGGCTGGGCTTTCGCCAAGGCGACGGTCTCTCGGAGGACGAGATGGAGGCGCTGCAGGCCGCCCGCGGCGGCGGCTACGGGGCGCCCGAGGAGATCCGCCGCCGCGCCGGGGTCCGGCGCCGGTCGCTTGAGACCCTGGCCGCCGCGGACGCCTTCCGGGCCATGGGGCTCGACCGCCGCGCGGCGCTCTGGTCGGCCCGGGGGGAGGCGCCGGGCCGCGCCTTGCCTTTGTTCGCCGCCGCCGATGCGGCCGAACAGGGCCGGGAGGCGGGCCCCGAGCTTCCGGCCATGCCGCGCTCGGAGCATGTGATCCAGGATTACCAAACCACTCGGCTCTCCTTGAAGGACCATCCGATCGGTTTCCTCCGGGCGCGCTATAAAGGGCTCGGCGTCGTCACCGCCCAGGCGGCGTGCGCTCGGCCCAGCGGCGCGCGCGTCCTCGCCGCCGGCCTTGTCTTGGTGCGCCAGCGGCCCGGATCGGCGGGCGGGGTGTGCTTCATCACCATGGAGGACGAGACGGGCGTCGCCAATCTCGTCGTCTGGCCCAAGGTTTTCGAACGCTACCGGTCGGTGGTCATGGGCGCCCGCATCCTGCTCGTCAAAGGCCGCGTCCAAACCGCCGACAATGTCACCCATATCGTCGCCGAACAGATGATCGACCGCACGGATGATTTGACCCTCCTATCAGAGGACGCCCAGCGCGACCCGCTGAAACACGCCCTCGACCGGGCCGACGAGGTGCTCCGCCCCGTCCCCGCGCGCAAAGGGCCCCCCGCCCGCGAGGCCGGCGGCCACCCCCGCAACGCCCGGGTCATCCCCGCGGGCCGGAATTTCCACTAAAGCGTCGGTCTTTCGTTCCACTCCAGACCGTCGCTTTAGGTTCTTGTTTTGGCGCAAGTCTCCGTTCGCAAACGCTCCCGTTTGCTCCGAACTTGCTTTAAAGGCCCCGGCGCCCGCGCCCAGCGCCAAGATCGCCGAGGGGCTCGCGCCCCTGGCGGGATGGAAGCTCGGACGGCGAAAGAGATAGCGCCGATTGACTGCCTGGCTTTCGCCGAGGCTGTTTTGGCGCCTCTCACAGCGCCGTCCCGGGCCTTTTTTCGGTCTGCAAGGCGCTTACAGGGCCGCTGCCCCAAGCCATGGCCTCGGCCCGGGGCGTTACCCCTCGGGCCCGTCATGGTTGCCGCGGGAACCGCTTTTAGCGGAGGAGGGGCACGTTACTCCCGCTCCGCCCAAGTTCGCCCGGCTCCCCGCCAACGGCCGGACGGCCCGTCCGCCGCTTCCTTGGCGGGAAGCGGAGAGGAGTATGGGGCGAGCCGCGAGGGGGTGGGATAGGTTTTTGGAGATGAGAGAAGGGATGTCTGCTCTCGGCGGACTTTTTCAACAGAATCGAGCCAAAACAGACATCAGCCGGCCCCTGCCGGGGCATTCGCGCCCTTCAATCGGTCCACTGAATCGATTGATTTGGCTGACGCCAAATCGGGCGCTAATTCCGCCCCGCGTCCCGATCCCTTGCGGCGAGCAGCCTGAGCCGCAGCGCGTTGAGCTTGATAAAGCCTTCCGCGTCCTTCTGGTCATAGGCGCCGCGGTCGTCTTCGAAAGTGACGTGGGCTTCGGAATAGAGGGAATAGGGCGAGCGGCGGCCCATGAGGTGCACCCCGCCTTTATAGAGTTTGAGGGTCACCTCGCCCGTCACATAGGTCTGGCTCGCATCGATCGCGGCCTGCAGCATCTCCCGCTCGGGGCTCCACCAAAAGCCGTTATAGATGAGCTCGGCGTATTTCGGCATCAGCTCGTCCTTGAGGTGGGCCGCGCCCTT
>CAYYNG010000421.1:0-2361 GCA_964472435.1 uncultured Hyphomonadaceae bacterium
GGCTTGGATCCCGGTCATGAAAGCGCGGCCCTCGACAAGGTCGTATTTGTCGTCCAGCGTGACTTGGCGATGCTCCACGCGCAATCTCCGTTCGGCTAGCGTTGCAGTATTTCTTTCACAAATTCCGTGAAATTGCTTGCCTTCTTTGCCCGGATTGGGCTGAGATTAGGAAGATTGGTTCTGCTTGCGCGCAATTTGAGGTGTTTCTTGTCTTTAGAGCTCGACGCGATCGACGCGAAAATTCTCGACCTCGTGCAGCATGATGCGAGCCTCTCGGTGGCCGAGGTCGCCGAACGGGTGGGGCTGTCCTCCTCGCCCTGTTGGCGCCGCATCAAGCGAATGGAGGAGCAGAAGATCATCCAGAAACGGGTGAGCTTGCTCGATCGCCGACAACTGGGCCTTGAATTCGAAGTGCTGGCGAATGTGAAGCTCGCCCTGCCGAGCCGGGACAATCTCGACGCGTTTGAAGCGATGGTCGAGAAATGGCCCGAAGTCGCCGACTGCATGACCGTGACGGGCGGGGTGGATTATGTCATCCGCGTCGTGACCACCGACATGCATGCCTACGACGATTTCCTGCGCGAAAAACTCCTCGGCTCGGCCCTCGTCTCGGATGTCCAATCGCGCATCGTCATCCGGGTGGCCAAACGGTCCACGGCCCTGCCGCTCGGTCTTGTGAGCGACTACGTATCCGCCGGCTAAAGCGCCGGTCTTTCATTACACGCCAGACCGTCGCTGTAGGTCCTTGTTTGAGCGCAAGTCTCCGTTCGCAAACGGGTTCGTTTGCTCCCAACATGCTTTAGGCGAGCGGGGGATCGGCGGCGACTTGGGTGACATGCCCATTGGAGACGGCGATCCGTTCGTCCGTCCCTCCCGGCCAGGTCTTGAGCCGCGCCTGCATCAGGCCGGTGTTCGAATCGCCGCCGAAGAACGCCTCGGACTCAAAACAGAGCCAGGCGAAGGGCGAGCGGTCTGTCGCGCGCGCCCCCGCGCGGTCGATCATGGAGAGGATTCGGCCGATCGTTTCGGGCGGCGGATAGTGCAGAAACACCGAATGAAAGACGACCGTCGTACAGCCGTCGGGCCGGTCGGCGAGTTTGCGCTCCAGCCAATCGGCCGCATCGCCCGTCTCCACCGCCGAACCGGCGGCCTGCGCCAGCGCGATCGCCGCATCGAGCCGGGCGAGGCGCTTTGGCTGGTCCGGCCAGGCATAGGCTTTCAGGCGTTGTGCGGCGGCCGCGTCATGAATGTCGACGGGGTTGAGGTCGCACGCGGCGCGGGACGCGATTTGCGGCGCGGCGTCGAGATGGCGCGGCGCGGGCCCCGCCCAGTCGGTCTCGATCAAGACATCGCTGTCGCCCGGCCGGGACCAGGTCTGCGTCCGATAGCCGAACCGGTTCCAATTTTGGTTCAGCCCCGCGCTCGCGCCGACCTCAAGCAGGTTCAGGGGCTTGCCGAACCGCGCCGCCAAGGCCAGGAACCCGGGCAGGAGAACGATCGCGCGGTTTGTTTCATTCGTCTGGGGTGGAGACGTTAGGAACGCGCGGACCTCCGCCGCATCCTCCCTGAGATAAGCAAGCGCGCGGGGCGCGATCTCATCGATCGCCCAACCATCGGCTCCCTTCGGATAGACCGCCGCAAGCTCCGGCGCCCGGCCCGCCAAAACAGCATGATGCAGAGCGCCGGTCAGCCGCAGCGCCAGCGCGTCTTTCCTCGGCGTCCCCGGCCAGTCGCCGACCAACTCGGCGACCACGCCGCCGCCTTCAAGATCGTCTCGCAGCGCGCGGATCAGCCCCGCCGTGAACGGCGAGCCGAGCGCGTCGCACCACGTCGCCTGCTCGGCGAAATGATCGGCGACAGAATTGTCCCCGAGCAAAGCTTGCTAGGCCCGTTCGACCGCCATGGCGATGCCTTCGCCTCCGCCGATGCAGAGCGAGGCCATGCCGCGTTTGGCGCCTCGGTCCTCCATCGCCGCCAGCAAGGTGACGAGCACGCGCGCGCCCGAGGCGCCGATCGGGTGGCCCATGGCGCAAGCGCCGCCGTTGACGTTCAGCTTGTCATGGCTGACGCCGAGCTCTTTCATTGCGATCATCGGAACGACGGCGAAGGCCTCGTTCACCTCCCAAAGATCGACATCGTCGGCGGTCCAGCCCGCCATCTCGAGGGCTTTTTTCATCGCCGGCACCGGCGCCGTGGTGAAATATTCAGGCTCGTGACTGTGGGAGGCCGTCGAGACGATTTTCGCAAGCGGTTTGAGGCCGCGCTTTTCGGCTTCCGATTGCCGCATGAGGACGAGCGCCGCCGCGCCGTCGGAGATGGCCGAGGCGTTCGCCGCCGTCACTGTGCCGTCTTTGTTGAAGG
>CAYYNG010000422.1:0-2356 GCA_964472435.1 uncultured Hyphomonadaceae bacterium
AGGGCGCCCGCCTTCGGGCTCAGCGCGACCGCCGGCAATCCGGTGAGGGTTTTGAGCCATCCGGCCAGCTGGTCGATCAGCTCGAGCGCGCCCTGGACGGTCGCTTGCGGCTGCAGCGGATGGATATCCGCAAAGCCCGGCAGGCGCGCGAGTTTCTCATTGAGCCGTGGATTATGCTTCATCGTGCATGATCCAAGCGGGAAAAGGCCGAGATCGATCGCGTAGTTGCGTTGGCTGAGCCGCACATAATGGCGCATGGTTTCCGGTTCAGAGAGGCCTGGCAGACCGGTGGGCGAACGCCGCGCCACGCCGCCCAGACGGTCCTGGCGGCCCTTCGGCGCGGGGAGGTCGACGCCGGTTTTCTCAGCCGAGCCGATTTCGAAGATCAGGTCTTCATGTTGGAGAAGTCCGTCGGAGCCGGAGACGGGGGCGCTGTCGATCGGGGTGTGGGCGTTCATTGCAAGACCTCCTTCAGCGCGGCGGCGTAGGCCGCGATATCGTCTTCCGTGCAGCATTCCGTTGCTGCGGTGATGACCACGTCGTCGAAGCCCGCCGCCGGCACAAGGCGCGAGGCGCGGACGCCGCCGAGAACGCCGCGCTCCTCCAGCATAGCCAGCACCGCTTCGGCGTTCATCGGCGTGCGGAAGGCGAATTCGTTGAAGAAGCGCGGGGTGAGGAGCTCAACCCCCTCGACCGCTTCCAACGCATCGGCGAGCTCGCAGGCCGCCTCGTGGTTCAGCACTGCCAGCCTTGAGAGGCCGGCGTCGCCCAGCAGCGTCATATGCGCGGTGAAGGCGAGCGCGCAGAGGCCGGAATTGGTGCAGATGTTCGAGGTCGCCTTGTCCCGGCGGATATGCTGTTCGCGGGTGGCGAGGGTGAGGACGAAGCCGCGATGTCCCTCGGCGTCCACGGTCTCGCCGGCGAGCCGGCCCGGCATCTGGCGGACGAATTTTTGCCGGCAGGCGAAGAGGCCGACATAGGGCCCGCCGAAATTGAGCGCGTTGCCGATGGACTGGCCCTCGCCCACGGCGATGTCCGCGCCCATTTCCCCCGGCGGCGTCACCAAGCCGAGGCTGACCGCTTCGGTGAAGACCGAGACGAGCAGCGCCCCTGCTTCATGCGCCGCATCAGAGACCGGCGTGAGATCCGTCACCGTGCCGAAAACGTTCGGGCTCTGGCCGATCACGCAGGCTGTCGCCTCGTCCAGCGCTTCTGCGAGCGCACCCTCGGCGTCCACCGCCGGCGCCTGGGCCACCACTTCGATGCCTTGCGCTTCGCACAGCGTCCGGGTCGCCGCGGCGTAATGGGGGTGGAGCCCGCCGGAAAGCACGATCTTCCGCCGCTTGGTCACGCGGCACGCCATCAAGGCGGCTTCGGCGCAGGCCGTGGAGCCGTCATACATGGAGGCGTTCGCCACATCCATGGCGGTCAGCGCCGCCACTTGGGTCTGGAACTCGAAGAGCGTCTGGAGCGTGCCCTGGGCGATCTCGGGCTGGTAAGGCGTGTAGGTCGTCAGGAATTCCGACCGCTGGATGATATGGTCGACCGTCGCCGGCACGTGGTGGCGATACGCCCCGCAGCCGATAAAGAACGGCCCCGCGCCGGCGGCCCTGTTCTTCGCCGCTAGGGCGGAAAGGTGGCGCTCTACGGCCAGTTCGCCCTGGTGATCGGGCAGGCCCCCGCCCTTGCCGGGCAGGCGCGCGGCCTCTGGAACATCCTCGAAGAACGCCTCGACGCTGGGCGCGCCGATCGTGCGCAGCATCGCATCGCGATCGTTTGGGGTGAGCGGCAGATATCGCATCAGGTCAGGATCCTTCGCGGCCTAGGAGAGAAGAAAAACGAGGGCGAGAAGCCAGAAGAGGACGACGACCGCCAATGCTATTGCGCCTCGCAGAAGGCCTTATAGGCGGCCGCATCCATCAGCCCGTCCAGCTCGGACGCGTCTGAAAGCTTGATCTTGCAGAACCAGCCCTCGCCCTCGGGGTCGTCGGAGTGGAGATTGAGCTGGTCGGGATCGTCCAGCTTATCATTCCTGGCAACCACCTCGCCCGAGACCGGCGCGTAGATGTCGCTCGCGGCCTTGTTGTTTTCGACAACGCCCATCTCGTCGCCCTTGGAGACCGTCATCCCGACCTCCGGCGGCTCGGCATAGGCGACCTCCCCGAGGGCGTCGGAGGCGAACTTCGTGATGCCGACGGCGCCGACATCGCCGTCCACCTCGATCCATTCGTGCTCGTCCGTGTAGTGTTTGGTCATTGCGGCTCATCGCCCCCTTAGCGTTTGTAGTTCGGTTCAATGAAAGGCAGGGCGCAGACCTCGGCGGCCCGGCGCTTGCCGCGGATCAAAAGCTCGACCG
>CAYYNG010000423.1:0-2336 GCA_964472435.1 uncultured Hyphomonadaceae bacterium
CTCTGCGGTGCGCCGTTTTTTACGTTTCAGGCCCGAAATCGGACGCAAGCCCGGCGTCGGAGAGAAACTCGGCGAGCCCCGGCGCCGACGAGGCCTTTCGCACGGCTTTCTGCACTGCGCGGAACGATCGCGCCGCATACCTCTGGAGCCCCTGCTCGAACCGGCCTTCGGGAAAGTCGACTGCGACCTGCTTGCGGCGTTTGGAGAAGGCTTCGCTGTTGGCCGCGGTCCAAGGCAGGAAGCTCGCCGCGACCTCGTCTCGGAAAAGCGGCAGCAAAGTCGGTTTCAGGGTTTCAAGGTCGGCGAACGGCGCGCCGGGCGTCGGCGCCTCCATGAACTCGCACCAGGCCGCGACGAACGGCGCGCGGTCGCGCAGCCACTCGCCAGGCGTCGGATCCGCCAACATCTGTTGAAGCTGACCGGCCAGCGCGAAATCGGCGACGCTCGGCCGTCCGCCGAAAATGAACAGCGTTTGTTCAAGGTGGGCGTTCAAAAGCTCGGCGAACCGGCGATAAGACGCCGCCAGCACCGGCTCATTGGAGAGCTGCGCGCCGACAAGTTCGAGCCGGCTTTCCATGCGCTCCACGATCGTCGTCTGCGCGCCTGTGCGTTTTTCCGGTGAAATGCCCGGGAAAAGCTGGTCGATCAGGCGCTGGGCGGCCGCCTCGCGGTCGGGGGACTGGCCCCAGCGCTGCTGGAACATCGCTTTGTTCAGCCATTCGTCGGCATAGTCTTCAAGGATCGGGGCGAGGGCCGCCAGCGCCGGGTCCGACGGCGTTGCTTCGGGGGCCGGCAAGGCTTTTTCGAGCTGGCCGAGCATGCTGGTCGAATCCTGGCTCGCCGCGCCGTCTGGGGCCACCAGGAGCGGCACGGTCGGCAAGAGGGCGCGCTGGGCGAAATCCGCTTGCGTCGCCTTCGACCGCTGGATCCACTCGAAGTCCGCGCCCTTATAGCGGAGGAACGCCCGCACCTTGAGCGAATAGGGCGACGTCTCCGCGCCGAACAATCGATATGCCGCCATCACAACCGCCCTCCGCCCGTTGCCGAGGCGGCGTTCTAGGCGAGCGCTGCGGCGGCGCCAAGCGGGCTTTGCGCTCAGCCGATAATCCAGATAGCGAAGAGTGCAGCCGAGGGAGGCGGAGAATGCGCGTTTTGCACGTCATGGCTGGCGCGCCCGAGGGCGGGGCGGAAAACATCATGTTGGAGTCCGTCATCGCCCTTGCCGACGCGGGATTGGACCAGTTCGTGGTCACCCGGCCGGACAACGCCTTCCGCCTGAAATCCTTCGCCGACGCCGGCGTCGGCTACGCCCTCTGTCGTTTCAATCCGGCCTGGCCCTTTCCAACGCGCTCGAAGATCAAACAGTCGATCGCGCGATTTCGACCGGATGTCATACAGTACTGGATGGGCCGGGCCGGCCAATTCGCCCAGGCGGCCCATCGCGCCCGGTCCATCGCCTGGTACGGCGGATACTACAAGCTTGACCGGTTCAAGGCCTGCGACTGGCATGTCGGCCTCACCAAAGACCTGCTCCGCCATATCCGCGAGCAGGGCGTTCCGGACGAGCGGTCCATGATCGTCCACACCTACGCCGATTTCGAAGACACCGCGCCGGTGGATCGCGCCAGCCTCGACACCCCGGGGGACGCGCCCGTCGCCTTGGCGCTCGCGCGCCTGCATGAGAAGAAAGGCCTCGACACGCTCTTGGATGCGGCGAAACAGATCGATGGGCTCTATGTCTGGATCGCTGGGGAGGGCCCGCTCGAACCGGCGCTGCGGGCGCAGTCGAAGGCGCTCGGCCTCGACGATCGGGTGCGGTTCCTCGGCTGGCGGAACGATCGGGGCGCGCTCCTGGCGGCTTGCGATCTGGTGGCTTTCCCGTCCCGATATGAACCGTTCGGAACGGTGACGGTGGACGCGTGGGCGGCCGGCCGACCGCTCGTCGCCGCCGACGCGGTCGGCCCCGCGGCCTATATCGAGCATGGCGTCTCCGGCCTCGTCGTACCGAAGAACGACGATGACGCCCTGGCCGCAGCCCTTCGCCGCGTCATCGAGAACCGCGACCTGGCCGATCAGTTGGTGGCCGGCGGCCGGGCGGCCTACGAGGCGCAATTCACAAAGGCCGCATTCCAGCGCGACGCCATCGCCGTGTTTGAGAGGGTGATCGCTCAAGCCGGCCGATTTGGAGCGAAACACCATGCCGACACATGACGATTTGATCGCGGCCCTGCCGAAAGCCGAGCTACACCTGCACCTGGAGGGAAGCCTCGAACCCGAACAGCTGTTTGCGTTCGCACAGCGAAACAAAGTCGAGATCCCGTTCAAGACCGTCGAGG
>CAYYNG010000424.1:0-2317 GCA_964472435.1 uncultured Hyphomonadaceae bacterium
CCGGCCCAGCGCCCCGAGCGAATGTCGCCGGGAGCGGCGGCGGGCTTCGTGCACGGCCAGCAGCCGATGGAGGGATAGCCTTGCGCGACCAATGGATGGCGCGGCAGTTGGCGCTGTTCGAAGAAGAGGTCGATATCGTCCTGGGTCCAGGAGGCGAGGGGGTTGATTTTGTAGCGGCCGTCTTTGAACTCGAAGACCGGCAGCGACATCCGCGCCCCGCCATGGAAGCGCTTGCGGCCCGTGACCCAGGCGTCAAAGCCTTCGAGCGCCGGCTCCAGGGGCCGGACTTTGCGCAGGGCGCAGCAGGCGTTATTATCGGCTTTCCACAGCGTGCCCTTGGGGTCTTCGGCCAACCGCTCGTTTTCGTCCGCAAGGATATTTCGGACATTGGTCAGGCCGAGGCGGTGGCTGAGCTCATCGCGATAGTCGAGGGTCTGGGGGAAGTGCATGCCGGTCTCGAGGAAGATGATCGGCAGGTCCGGGTCCACGTCGGCGATGAGGGCGAGCATTACCGCGCTTTCAGCCCCGAAGCTCGACACATAGGTGATCTTGTTCTCCCACTCGCGCACAAAAGCGACCCGTAAGATCGTCTGGGCGGAGGCGTCGCGCAGCTCGTTGTTGAGCCGCTCAAGGCGGACGTCGGGCGCCTCGGCGTCGCGGGTCATGACATCGGCATAGGGCATCGCCTAGCTCCCTTGGTGGCGGACGGCGAAGACGGAGACCGATCCATTCGCGCCGGGCTGATAATAATACGCGAACTCGGCCATTGCGGCGTCGAAGCCCGCTTCGCCCGTGTTCTTCAGATCAAGAGCGTCGAAGCCCGAACGCACGAGAAACAGAATTTGATCGCGCAGGACGTCGCCGACCGCCCGCAGCTCGCCCTCATAGCCGAGCCGGCGGCGCAAGAGCTGGGCCTGGGAATAACCCCGGCCGTCGGCGTAACGCGGGAAGCTCACTTCAATGAGGCCGATCCGGTCGAGATCATCGGCCAGATCATGGGGATCGTCGGCGGGCTCGAGCCGGACGCCGATACGCGTATTACGCTGGAGAAGCTGGTCGCGTTCGGCCTTGAAACGGCGGAGGCTGACGCTGACGCAGGCCCCGGCCGGCGCGGGCGCCTCGTCGTCGATGAACGACCAGGCGTCTTCGCCGACCCGTTCGCCGTTTTTAAGCAGCGGCATAAAGCGCCTCCTTGAAGGGGCCTGTCCCAAGACGCTCGATGACGTCGATGAAGCGCTCGGATTTCGAGACGCGCAGGTCGCGATACCGGTCGACCACGCGCTTCAAGGCCGCCGGCACGTCTTCTTGGCGCAGGCCCGGGCCCGCGATTTCACCGATCGCGGCTTTCTCGTCGGACCGGCCGCCAAAGGTGATCTGGTAGAACTCTTCGCCCTTCTTATCGACGCCGAGAATGCCGATATGGCCGACATGGTGGTGGCCGCAGGCGTTGATGCAGCCTGAGATTTTGATCTTCAACTCGCCGATCTCTTCCTGGTCGGCGAGGTCGGCGAAGGCGTTCGCAACGTCTTGGGCCACCGGGATCGAGCGGGCGTTGGCGAGGTTGCAATAATCGAGGCCCGGGCAGGCGATGATGTCCGAGATCAGCCCTGCGTTCGGCGTCGAAAGGCCCGCGGCGTCGAGGGCTTTGTAGACCGCGTAGAGATCGTCAAGCTTCACATGGGGCAAAACGAGGTTCTGCTCATGGCTTACCCGCACATCGTCGAAGGAATAGGCCTTGGCGAGGTCGGCGACGGCGCGCATCTGCGCTTCGGTCGCATCGCCGGGGATCCCGCCGACGGGTTTCAGCGAGATCGTGACCCCCGTATAGCCCGGCGCTTTGTGCGCGGTGAGGTTCACCCGCGCCCAGCGGTCGAATGCGGGGTCTGCGGCGCGGGCCCGGCTGAGCGCGTCGGACGTCGCTGGCAGCGCTTCGAACGCCGGTGGCGTGAAGTAGGCATGGATCCGGTCGACCTCGGCCTGGGGCAGTTCGACCTTTTCCTTAGGCCCTTGCGCGGCGAATTCCGCCTCGACTTGGCGGATGAACTCTTCGGGGCCGAGCTCGCTGACGAGGATCTTGATCCGCGCCTTATACTTATTGTCCCGCCGGCCGTGGCGATTATAGACGCGCATGATCGCCTCGAGATAGGACAAGAGCGCGCCCGCCGGCACGAAGTCCCGCACCAGCGTTGCAACATGGGGCGTGCGCCCCTGGCCGCCGCCGACCAGCACTTCAATGCCGATCTCGCCGTCCCGCTCGCGAATGAGCAGGCCGATATCGTGGACACGGATCGCCGCCCGGTCCGTCTCGGCCGCCGTC
>CAYYNG010000425.1:0-2314 GCA_964472435.1 uncultured Hyphomonadaceae bacterium
CGTTTGTACTGAGCGCGCGCTTGGGCGCGGACCGGCTCGTCATGCCCATCGAACAGCACCATGCAGCGAGCGAAGTCAGCCTCGACCGGCGCCTCGGCCCCATCCATTAGCAGAAGCGCTTCGGCGGCGTTCTGATTCTCCACAGCGCCAGCGAGTAAGATCGGCTGCCGTGCAGGATCCTGGTCTTTTGCATCCGCGAGGCCGTGGGGCAGGAAAGATCCGTCGGCATAGGTCCAAAGCGCGGCGTCGAGGCCCGACCGACGGGCGGGGTCAGGGCTGACGGCGAGGACGCGCCAACCACGCTCAAGACACTTCTCAAGAAGCGGGCCCGCCGCCTGCTCCAAGGTCGTGCGCGTGAGATGGTAAAACCACCAATCGCCCGCCATGGCCCTGGCCCGCTAATCTTCGAAATTGTCGAGGATCCAGCGGTTCAATAGCCGCGGTCCGTAGCCCGAGGCCCAACTTGGATCGTTCGCCGGCTTTTCGCCTTCGCGCCAGGCGACGCCGGCGATATCCATGTGCGCCCACTCGACTCCGTCCTCGATGAAGCGTTTTAGAAACTGCGCCGCCGTGATCGAGCCGGCCGCGCGGCCGCCAATGTTGCGCATATCCGCGAATTTGGATTTGAGCATCCGATCATAGACCGGCCCCATTGGCATACGCCAGTTGAGTTCGCCCTCCGCTTCGCCTGCGGCCGAGAGGGTCTCGGCCAGCTTGTCGGAATTCGTAAAGACGCCGGCGTATTCATGGCCGAGGGATATGACGACGGCCCCGGTCAGCGTCGCCAGGTCCACAATGGTTTTCGCCTTGAACCGCTCCTGCGCGTACCAAAGCACGTCGGCGAGAACGAGGCGCCCTTCGGCATCGGTGTTCTGCCCCTCGATCGTTTGTCCCGACGCCGATGTCAGAATGTCGCCCGGGCGGATGGCTCCACCGTCCGGCATATTTTCCACAAGGCCGACAAGGCCGACCACGTTAGCCTTCGCTTTGCGGATGGCGAGCGCTTTCATTGCGCCGGCGACGGCGGCGGCCCCGCCCATATCGCCGCGCATATCCTCCATATTCGGTCCAGGCTTTAGCGAGATGCCGCCGGTATCGAAGCATACGCCCTTGCCCACCAACGCCACGGGCGGATCCTTCCGATCCGGCGCGCCCCTCCAAATCATGACGCCCAGTTTCGACTCCCGCACGCTGCCCTGGCCGACGCCGAGGAGAGACCCCATGCCAAGCGACCTCATGTCCGCCTCGCCAAGGATCTCGACCTCGACGCCAAGGGGAGCAAGCTCTTCGTCCAAGCGCTTCGCGAAACTCTCGGGAAAGAGGACATTGGGCGGCGAATTGACGAGATCCCGCGCAAAGGCGGTGCCCGCCGCGCCCGCCTCTAGCGGCTTGAAGGCGGCCTTCGCCGCTTTGACGTCGGCGGTGACGATGGTCGCCTTCGTAAGGCTCGGCTTTTGTTTCGGTTTTATCTTGGTGAAGAAGTCGTCGAACCGGTAGCCGGCGAGCTCGGCCCCCACGGCGGCGCGCGCCGCGCCCTCGGCGTCGCCGATATGGAGCGCGAGGCTTTTAAAGCCGCTCAAGCGCCAGGCGCGCACCGTTTCGGCGCCGAGCCGTTCAAACACGCCGCCATCGCGCGCCCTGGCCTTGCCGCCGCCAAGAAGCGACGCTCGCCGCGCTGGCCCGCCGGCCGGCAATACGACGTCCACCCGCTGCCCGAGTTCGCCGGCGAACCGGCCCCCTTCCAACGCCGCCGAGAGCAGCCCGCCGGACGCTTTATCAAGCGCTTCAGCCTCGGAAGGTAGTCTTCCCTTCTCATCTACGATGAACGCCGCAATATCGGCTTCGGCGGCGTCCGAGAGGTGAATTTTCATATATGTGCGCTCCTGTCAGGTCTGAAACTAGGGATCGACGCCGCGTTAGCAACTCGATAGCTAACGCAGCTAGGCCGCCCGTGATCCAAATCGTCGATGAACCGAGTTCAATCGTACCTCTTCTCTCGGATTCTCCAGGCCCAGCTTGTCGTAATCGGCGGCTTGGTTGTATTAATCGTGTTGGCTCAAGGTCTTGCGCGAACCGATCTCATTGTCGACAGCCGGCAGTCGGCCTTGGTCTATCTCCAAGTCGTCCTGCTCGGCGCGCCGCAGGTTGTGGCGATGCTTGGCCCGTTAGGCGTTTTCGCTGGCGCCGTCTGGGCGCTTAACCGCGTCCATCGCGATTCGGAACTTATCGTCGCCCAGGCCGCCGGCATGACCCGCTGGCAAGTGGCCTCGCCGATCGTTCGGGTGGCCGCGCTGGCGGCGCTCTTGCACATGGC
>CAYYNG010000426.1:0-2305 GCA_964472435.1 uncultured Hyphomonadaceae bacterium
GCCGTCCCCCATTCCTCCGGGAGGTCGTGCAGTCTGCGATACGTGATGGCGCGCGGGCTCATCCACGAGCCGAACACCGCGCCGATGGCGCCCCAAAGCTGGTCTTTCGGGTCTTCAGGGAACGGTTTGCCGACCGCTTCAACCACTGCGTCATGGTACTTTGCGATCACCGTCTTCCAGTCGTCGGCGGATAGCTCGGTGTCGAGCTCGTATTCGTGGGCGAGCTTGTACTCGTGCAGGATGAACTCGAACTCTTCGTGGTCGATCCCCAGCACGACGTTCGAATACATCTGGATGAAGCGGCGATAGCTGTCATAGGCGAACCGCTCGCCCGCCAGCGCCGCGAGGCCTTTCGCCGTCTTCGCATTGAGGCCGAGGTTCAAGACCGTGTCCATCATCCCTGGCATCGAAGCGCGGGCGCCGGAGCGAACCGAAACGAGCAGTGGATTGGCCGTGTCGCCAAAGCGTTTGCCGGTCTTGGCTTCGACCTCGGCCAGCGCCTCTTCGACCTGGGCGGCGAGATCTGCGGGATAATCGCGGCCCAGCTCGTAGAACGCGGTGCAGACCGAGGTGGTGATCGTGAAGCCCGGCGGCACCGGAAGACCCAGTTTCGCCATTTCGGCGAGGTTCGCCCCTTTGCCGCCCAACAGCTCGCGCATCTTGGCGTCGCCGTCGGCTGTGCCGCCGCCGAACGCGTAGACCCATTGATTGGTCGCGGTCTCGGTCGCCGCTTCGCCCATCGCCCTTTATCCCTCTACTTTTGAAAAATCTGCGACGCGGCCCATCGCGTCGCGCATGAAGGCCAGTAATTTAAGACGGTTCGCCCGCACCTCGGTATCCTCGGCGTTCACCATAACCGCGTCGAAAAACGCGTCCACAGGTCCCCTTAAGGTGGCGAGCTCCGCCATGGCCGCCTCGAAATCCTCTTTCTCAAGCGCCGCTTGCGCTTTCTGTGCAGCACCGATGAGCGCCTCATGCAAGACGCGTTCCTCACCCAGGTCAAAGAGATCCGGCGCCGGGTCTCCGGAGAACTCGGCCCCGTCCTTCTTTTCCTCCGCGCGCAGAATGTTCGCCGCGCGTTTATAGCCCGCAAGCAGGTTCGCGCCGTCTTCCGTATCGAGGAACCGGCCGAGCGCTTCGACGCGGCGCACAAGCAGCATTAAGTCGCATCGATCCGGCATCGCGAGACAGGCGTCGATCAGGTCGTGCCCGGCGCCCGCCTCACGCAAGTGCACCTTCAAACGGTCGTGAACAAAAGAGAGCAGATCATCGCTGATGGCTGGATCATGCGCCGTCACCTTACCTGACCAATCCGGAAGCCCCCCGTCGAAATCCGTTATCGCGGTTTGCGCCGCCTCGCTGAAGACGCCGTCTTGGACGATCGCCTGGAAGAGCCGCGACGGCGCCGGCGACGACCAGTCGACAAACTCCGTGCCGACCTGGTGCTTCAAGACCTGGGCGTCGTTGATGCGATCGAGGCCAAGCCTCAGGCCGTTGTCCAGGATCAACCGAATCACGCCCAGCGCGGCGCGGCGCAGCGCGAACGGGTCTTTGCTCCCGGTCGGTTTCTCATCGATCGCCCAAAAGCCGGTGAGCGTGTCGAGCTTGTCGGCGAGGGCGACAGCGACGCTGACCGGGTCGGTGGGCACGGCGTCGGCCGGCCCTTGGGGCTTGTAATGGTCGCGGATGGCGTCGGCGACCGCGTCCGGCTCGCCCTGGGCGCGGGCATAGTACCACCCCATCACGCCCTGCAGTTCCGGGAACTCATACACCATTTCGGAGACGAGATCGGCTTTTGCGAGCCGCGCCGCGCGCTCAGCAAGGTCGCGATCCGCGCCGACTTTGGGCGCGAGCTCCCGCGCCAGCTCCGCCACCCGCTCGACCTTGTCGGCGATCGAGCCGAGCTCTTTCTTAAACTCGATGGTCGCGAGCTTCTGTCCCATCTGCTCGAGCGGCGTCTTTTTGTCATTCTCCCAGAAAAAGCGCGCATCCTCGAGCCGGGCCGACAGCACCCGGGCGTTGCCGGCCGCGATCGTGTCGCCGCCATCGGGGGCGACTTGGTTCGCGATGACCACGAAATGCGGGGCGAGGTCGCCGGTTTCGGGGTCCAGCGCGGTGAACATCACACGCGCGCCCACCGGCGTGGTGCGGTTCCACGATCCGTGCTGCGCCCAGAAGATGCCGCCGTGGTACTGCTCGGGGAAGCTGGAGTCGTGGTAGAAGCGCATCCCCAGATCGGCGGCGTGGGCGGTCAGCTCCAGCTGCGGTTCGATGAACTCGACGCCCTCGGGCCGCGGGAAATCCG
>CAYYNG010000427.1:0-2299 GCA_964472435.1 uncultured Hyphomonadaceae bacterium
GCGGTAGATCAACTATCTCACGGCCTATCGACAGCCGCCGGAGCGCGGCCCGGAGCTGGAAAAGCTCGCCATGTCGCCCCGCACCTTGCAGCAGCACCTGATCGAGCTGATTAACGCTGAGGCCGATAACGCCGCCGGCGGCCGTCCCGCCGGCATCTGGGGGAAGATGAACTCCCTCGTCGATCCCGATATTATCGACGCCCTTTACCGCGCAAGCCAGGCGGGCGTGCCGATCGTGCTCGTCGTGCGCGGCATATGCTGCCTGCGGCCGGGCGTGCCGGGCCTTTCGGAAACCATCCATGTCAAAAGCATTGTCGGCCGGTTTTTGGAGCATTCCCGAATCGTCGCCTTTGCGAACGGCGCGTCGCTGCCCTCCGATTCGGCGAAGGTCTACATTTCATCGGCCGACTGGATGCCGCGCAACTTGATCCGGCGGGTCGAGGCCCTGGTGCCGGTGGAGACCCCGTCGGTGCATAATCAGGTGCTCGATCAGGTCATGGTCGCCAATCTCAAGGACGAGGCGCAAAGTTGGACCTTGCGGCCGGATGGCGCCTACACCCGGGACGTGCCCCCTGGCCAAGAGGCGTCTTTCAGCGCGCACGAATACTTCATGGCGAACGCCAGCCTGTCGGGCCGCGGCAGCGCCCTGATCGCGCCGCCGCCGTCGCTCGTCGATCCCAAGGGGCAGGCCGACGCATGACGTTTTGGCGCCCCCGCGTTCAAACCACCGCACGCGCCGCGGTGATCGATATCGGGTCGAACTCCGTCCGCCTGGTGGTCTACGACCTTTTGGGCCGCGCTGCGCTGGCGAATTATAACGAAAAGGTCATGGCGGGGCTCGGCGGCGGGCTCAGCCAGACCGGGCGGTTGTCTGCGACTGGTGTCGAGGAGGCGCTCGCCGCGCTCCGACGCTACCGCGTCATCATAGAAGGCCTCGGCGTCGGCCAGGTGCGCGCCATCGCCACCGCGGCCGTGCGCGCGGCGGAGGACGGCGCCGCCTTCCGCGATCGCGCCTCAGCCGCCGCCGGCGTGGAGGTGGAAGTGCTCTCCGGCGAAGAGGAGGCGCGATTGTCGGCCCTCGGCGTGATGTCAGGGCTCGACGAGCCAAGCGGAGTGGTGGGGGACCTTGGCGGTTCAAGCGTCGAGTTGGCCCAGGTCGCCCGTGGCGGCTACCAATGCGGCGAGACCTATATGCTCGGACCGCTCGCCGTCGATCCCGCGGAGCTGGCCGATCCGAAACTCATCGCCGAACAAACCCGCCAGGCGCTGCTGAGCTCGTCGATCCTCGGCAGCGGTCAGAAGCGTTTCTACGCCGTCGGCGGCGCGTGGCGGGCCTTCGCCAAGCTGCATATGGAGCTTTCGGCCTACCCGCTTCGGCTTCTCCAGGGGTATCGGATGACGGCGAAGGAAGTGGCGCAAACGGCCAAGGCGGCCCTTGCGACCGATCCGGCGAGCCGGGCGAAAACCGCCGCCGTCTCGGGGCGCCGGGCGAACGTCTTGCCCTACGCCGCTATGTTGCTTCGCGAGATCTTCGCCATCGGCGGGTTCGTCGAATTGATCGTCTCCTCCTACGGGCTGCGGGAGGGCGTCCTAATGGAGAGCCCGCGGGAGGGCGGCGACGTCTTGCTCGACGGCCTCGCCCTGTCGCTGAGGCTGGGCCCCGGCCAGCGCCGCTTCGGCGAAGCGCTCTACGGGTTTATCGCGCCGGCTTTGGGGATCGAGGCCGATCTTTTTCCCGACCAGCGGCGCGAGCGGGCGCGGGCCGTGCGGGGGGCGTGTCTCGCCGCCGATTGCGGCGCGCGCCTCCATCCGGACTATCGCGACCGGCTCGCCTACGACCTCGTCCTGCGCGGCGGCTACGCTTCGGCGAGCCACGGCGAGCGGGCCTTCATGGCGCTGGCCGTCGGCAGCCGGTACGGCCGGCGGTTCAGCCCGCCGGACAAGCTGACGAGCCTTCTCGACGAGTCGTCCGAGTTGCGGGCCCGCCAACTCGGCGCTCTGATGCGGCTCGGGGCGCAGTTCTCCGGCCGCTCCGAGAAAATGCTCGCCCAAGCCTCGCTCGCCCGGGCCGACGGCGCGCTGGTCCTGACGGTCAATCCGAAAAGCCGGGATATGATGTCTGAGACGGTGACCCGTCGGCTTGCCCAGGCGGCCGACCTTTTGGGGCTCGCCTCGGCCGTCTCCGCGGGCTAGGGCGGTTTCCGACCAAATCGCACCCCTTGGCCGCTAGAATTTTTTGTCAGAGCTAGGAGCGTGAAGTCCGTCGATGCGGGCATCGGCGGATCTTTGCGCGACGACG
>CAYYNG010000428.1:0-2294 GCA_964472435.1 uncultured Hyphomonadaceae bacterium
GCGGGTCCACCGGAATGCCGCGGCCGTTGTCCATGATTGAGAGAAAGCCGACGGCGTCGCGGCGGATCTCGCTCCGGGAGGCGTGGCCCGCCACCGCTTCGTCCATGGAATTGTCCAGCACTTCGGCGAAGAGATGGTGCATCGCCCGCTCGTCCGTGCCGCCGATATACATCCCCGGCCGGCGCCGGACCGGCTCCAAACCTTCAAGGACTTCAATGTCCTTCGCGCTGTATCCAGAAGTGTCGGGGGTCATGTCGTGTCCGAAGTCTGCTTGATTTGCGGCCGCCACAATGATCTCCCTAGCCCGATTTGCGCGTCTTGGGAGCGATTAGATGGCGGCTTCGATTAAAGATCCTTTAACCTTGAGATCCGGCCTCACGCTTCAGAACCGCCTCGTCAAGGCGGCGATGACAGAATGTATCGCAGGGCCCGACAATCGCGCCCACGAGGGGCATGTGCGGCTCTATCGCCGGTGGGCCGAGGGCGGGCTGGGTCTCCAGATCACCGGCAATGTGCAAGTCGATCGCACGCATTTGGAGGACCCCGCCAATGTGGTGATCGAGGGCAAGCCGTCGAATGAGGAGATGGCGATGCTGGCCGCCTGGGCCGAAGCGGGCGCGGCGGCTGGTTGCAAGATCATCGTCCAACTCTCCCACGCAGGCCGGCAAACGCCGAAGGTTGTGAACGACCGCCCCCAGGCGCCGAGCCCCGTGGCGCTCAACATGCCCGGCGGGCAATTCGCCGAGCCGCGGGCGATGACGGCGGACGAAATCGGCGATGTGATCGCGAGCTTCGCGAACGCCGCGAAGGTCTGCCGCGATGCGGGCTTCCATGGCGTGCAGATCCATGCCGCCCATGGCTATCTGATCTCTCAATTCCTCTCGCCGATCGCGAACCAGCGGACGGATGATTGGGGCGGACCGTTGGAAAATCGTTCGCGGCTCCTGCTTGAGGTGGTCCGCGCGGTCAAGGCCGCGACGGCGGAGGACTTCGCCGTCGCCGTGAAGCTCAATTCCTCCGACTTTCAAAAGGGCGGCTTTAGCCATGAGGAATGCCTGGCTGTTATTGATTACCTCAATGCAGAGGGCCTCGATTTCCTCGAGGTGTCCGGAGGCAATTACGAACAACCGAAAATGGCGGGCATCGACGGTTTCGAGCCGGCGAAGCAAGAACCCGTCCGCGAAAGTACGCGCGCCCGGGAGGCCTATTTCGCCGCCTATGCGAAGAGCGTGAAAACCCATGCGCGGATGCCCGTCATGGTCACGGGCGGGTTTCGGTCCCGGGTCGCCATGGATGCAGTGCTTGAAGACGGAGAGGCCGATTTGATCGGCCTTGGCCGCCCGGTTTGCGCCGACCCCGACGCCCCGCGGAAACTTCTTTCGGGCGAGATCGTTAAAGCCGCCGATTGGGAGAACCAGTTGCGCCTCGGCCCCGGCATCCTCGGCCCGAACTCTCCGTTCAGGTTGGTCAAGGCCATCAACGGCTTCGGCATGATGGGGTGGTTCGGCGCCCAGATCGAGCGGCTTGCCGCGGGCGAGGCGCCGAACACAAAGCTCGGCGTCTTCTCAGCTTTCATGGGCTCCCAGTCCCGGCGGGCGAAGGCTGCGAAGGCTTACAAACGCGCGCTTGAGGCGACGGAAGCCTAGAGGAAGAGAAAGCCTCGCCGCTTGAGGCGTCGCTCGCAGCTGTTCAGCTGCTGCTGATAACGAAAGGCGTCCGCGGCGACCCCGTCGGCGATGGCGATCAACCGGCGGTCGTTCCGCCACGTCCCGCGGGAGAACCCGCCCGGGCCCTCGTGATAGGCGAGATATTGCGATTTGGCGTCGCTGAGGCGTATGCCGGCCTGGCGCGAGCTGCGGGCGACATACCAGCCGACGAAATCGACGGAATCTCCGAAATTCGTCCGGCTGGCGCCGCGATTGCCCGTGGCGCGCTTATACTCGTCCCAAGTCCCGTCGATCGCCTGGGCGTAGCCATAGGCGGTGGACGGCCGCTGCCCGCGAACCAGCCCGAAAAAGCGCCGGCGGCCGCGGGGCGGCCGGGCGTCCCGTTCGAAACTCGACTCGGTCTTGATGATCGCCATCTGCAGGGCGATGGGCGCGCCCCAGCGTTTTTCGGATCTTTCCGCCGCGCGATACCAATTCTTTCGATCGTCGAAGATATCGCAGATATTCGTTTGCTCGGTGGCGGTGGGCGGCGTCGTTGCGCAGGCGGCGAGAACGGCGAGGGCGGCGAAGGCGACAGGGAAACGCAACGGGTCGTTTATGACATCGCAGCCTCTTCTCGGCCAAAAC
>CAYYNG010000429.1:0-2292 GCA_964472435.1 uncultured Hyphomonadaceae bacterium
TTGACACTGGCCGGCACGACGCCGTCGGCGGCGACCTCGTCGCGATGTGCGCCAACGATGTCCTGGCCCAGGGAGCGGAGCCCCTATTTTTCCTCGACTATTTCGCCTGCGGCGCGTTGGACGAGGGGGTCGCTGAGGCTGTGATCGCCGGCATCGCCAACGGCTGTCGCGAAGCCGGATGCGCCCTGATCGGCGGCGAGACGGCGGAGATGCCGGGCATGTACGCCCCGGGACACTACGATCTTGCGGGGTTCGTCGTCGGCGCGGCCGAGCGGGCGAACCTGCTGCCGGCGCATGACCGTATGGCGGCGGGCGACGTTCTGATCGGGCTCGCGTCTTCAGGCCCGCACGCAAACGGCTATTCCCTGATCCGAAAAATCGTCGCACGGGCAGGGCTCGACTATGCCTCGCCGGCGCCGTTCGCCCCGGATCAAACCCTGGGCGAGGCCCTGTTGACACCGACCCGGCTCTACCCGCGGATCGTCCTACCGCTCATCCGAGCGGGGCTCGTCAATGGCGTGGCGCATATCACCGGCGGCGGACTGACCGAGAACATTCCTCGGATGTGTCCGCCGAACCTCACGCCGCGACAAGGCGATAGCGGCCTCGCCGCGCCGCCCGTTTTCCAATGGCTTTCCGAGACCGGCGGAGTGCCCCCCGACGAAATGCGCCGAACCTTCAATATGGGCGTGGGCATGGTCCTCGCCGCGCCGACGGAACGTGCGGAAGAGGTTGTGGCGGCGCTGCGTTCGGTCGGCGAGGCCGCGACGGTGATCGGCGACCTCGCGCCGGCATGACGCGCAAACGCCTCGGCATTCTGATCTCGGGCCGCGGCTCGAACATGATGGCGTTGTTAGACGCGTGCGCTTCGCCCGGCTATCCGGCGACGCCCGTCCTTGTTCTTTCCAACCGGCCCGAGGCGCCCGGCCTCGCGGCCGCGGCCGAGCGGGGCGTTGATACGGCCGCGATCGACCACAAGCCCTTCGGCAAAGATCGGGAGACGTTCGACCGAGAGGTCGACGCGGCCTTGCGCACGGCGGAGGTCGAGATCGTCGCGCTTGCAGGGTTCATGCGGATCCTATCGCCCTGGTTCATCGACCAATGGCGAGGCCGCATCATCAACATCCACCCCTCGCTTCTGCCGAAACACCCAGGCCTCGACACCCACGCCCGCGCGATCGCCGCCGGCGATGCGGAGCATGGCTGCACGGTTCATTGGGTGACGGAAGGGGTGGATGAAGGCGACGTGATCGCCCAAGTCCGCGTGCCGATCTGTGAGGCCGACACGCCCGAGATGCTGGCCGACCGTGTTCTGGCCGAGGAGCACAAGCTCTATCCGGCCGCGCTGATCAAGGTGTGCGAGACTTTGCCCTAAAGCGCCGGTCTTTCGTTACAGGCCAGACTGTCGCTTTAGGTCCTTGTTTTCGCGCACGTATCCGTTCGCAAACGCTCCCGTTTGCTCCGAACTCGCCTTAAAAGCCGATCTCTGCGCCAGCGAGCTCGGGGAGTTGAAGAATGATCAAAAGGTCGCGCAGCTCTTGGCGCGCCGCAACATGGCTCATGGTGAAGCTGACGTTCGAGCCCTTCTCCGTAAGATCCAAGAGTGTGAGCCCGGCAGGGAAGAGTTCGCGATAAATCACCCGCTCCGACAGGCCCGGCGCGAGGCGGAAGCCGATTCGCCGGGCGAGATTGTCGAGCGCTTCGCCGACCTTCTGCTTGTTCCGCGCCTCAAGCGGCGACATCCGGTTGCGCATCACGACCCAGTCGATGGGCTTTCGGCTCGTTTGCGCTTTCTGCTTCCGGCAGCTCCAGACCATCTCCGAGTAGAAACTTGGGCGAAGAACCTCGAGTGTCTGGGGGTTGACGTCGCCTAAGAGGTCGAAATCGACAAAACTGTCGTTCAGGGGCGTGACCAAGGTATCGGCGTTCGTATGGGCGAGCCGCGACAGGAACGTGTTTCCGCCGGGCGCGTCGACCATTACGAGATCGCACGAAGCTTTCAGCCGTCCCAAGCTGGAGAGAAACCGCTGGGTCTCCTCCTGTTCCGCGACGTCGAGATCCCGCGCCTCGCTCGCATCGACGCGGACGATCTCCGGCATTGGGAGCTTCGCGCCGGTCGAGGACATCCACCGAATGCGGTTCTCAAGATACCGCGTCAGCGTGCGCTGGCGCACATCAAGATCGATGACACCGACTTTCAGCCCCATCCGCAGGAGAGACACAGCGAGATGCATGGAGACGGTGGACTTGCCGGCGCCGCCTTTTTCGTTGCCGACGACGACCACGCGCCCG
>CAYYNG010000430.1:0-2291 GCA_964472435.1 uncultured Hyphomonadaceae bacterium
AATAGACCATGACCTCGAAGCCCTCGGCGAGCAGGATCTCCGCAGCGCGAAGGGTTTCCGGCATGTCGGGATATAGCGTCTTCTGGTCCGCCAGAACTTCGAGTTTCACCAGCGTCCAGCCGCCCGCTTCGCGCGCGAGGCGCAGCGTCCGGACCGCGTCCTCAGCGGTGAAGCAGCCCGCCGTGTTGGGCAGGAACGTGTAGCGCTCGGGCGAGACATGGTCTGTGAGCCGCGGCTCGTCTGGATTGGAAAGGTTCACCCGGCGCAGGGCCACCGTGACCATGTCCACGCCGGCCGCTTCGCAGGCTCGGGCGTTCTGTTCATAGGTTTCGTACTTGCCCGTGCCGATGATGAGGCGGGAGGAGAACGTTTTGCCAGCGATGATCAGCGGATCGCCCGCCGTCTGGTCGTCGTCCATTGGTCCTTCCTACGCTGGCATTACCCAGTCAGGTTCAACGGGTATGATCTCAGCCCGCGCTGTGCGAGCACCCCGGAGTCCTCAGTGTTGACGGAACAGCCCCGCGTGTCAAACGAGCGCCCCCCGGCTCATCCGCCGCCGACGAACTGCACGACCTCCAACCGGTCGCCCTCGACGAGCCGCGTCTTGGCATGCTCGGACTTGGGCACGATCTCGAGATTACGCTCGATCGCGATGCCGCGAGGGTCAGGCCCGAGCTTGGCCACGAGGTCGGCCAGGACGCAACCTGTTGGAACCTCGACCGGTTCGCCGTTCACAAAGATCTGCATTGTCGTGCGGCCTCCCTCGTGCGTGCGGGCTTGCCTTGGCCGGTGATCAAGCGCAAGACCCAGGCTGATATGGCCAAACCCATCTACGTTTTAAACGGACCGAACCTTAATCTTCTAGGCGCTCGGGAGCCCGAGATCTACGGCCGCGACACGCTCGAGGATATCGAGGCGCGCGTCCGCGCCCGGGCGGGCGAGGCGGAGATCGTGTTTCGACAGACCAATTCCGAAGGCGAGCTCGTGGGGTGGACGCAGGAAGCGGCGCGCGAGGCTCGCGTCTTGGTGCTGAACGCGGCGGCCTATACTCATACGTCGATCGCGCTGCGCGATGCATTGAGCGCGGCGGCGATTCCGGTCATCGAGGTGCATGTGCCGAATCCGGCGGCGCGCGAGGCGTTTCGCGGGATCAATCATGTCGCGCCTGTCGCAACGGCGACGATCGCCGGGCTGGGCGCGCTGGGATACGAGCTCGCAATCGATGCGGCGCTGACATTGGCCTGAGAGGAGACGGTCGGGCATGAGCAATGCGAAGACGAAACTGGACACCGGACTGGTGCGGGAACTCGCGGCCATCCTGCGCGAGGCCGATCTCGGCGAGATCGAGGTCGAGCACGAAGGGACGCGGGTGCGGGTGACCAAGCCCGCAGCGGCCGTCTCTTTGGCGGCGATGCCGGCGCCGGCGCCAGCGCCGGCGCATCAGGCGGCTGCGGCCGGGCCGTCGGCCCCGCCGGCCGAACCGGCCCCGCCCGCCGCCCCTATTCCGGATAATGCGGTTCCATCGCCGATGGTCGGCACCGCCTATCTTTCACCCGAACCCGGCGCGCAGGCGTTCATTAGCGTGGGCGACAAGGTGAAGGAGGGCGACACGCTGATGTTGATCGAGGCCATGAAAACCTTCAATCCGGTCACCGCGCCGCGCGCAGGGGCCATCACCGCGATCCTCGTTGAAGACGGCCAGCCCGTCGAATTCGGCGAGCCTTTGATCGTGATCGATTAGGCCGGGCCGGTGATCAAGAAAGTCCTCATCGCGAACCGAGGCGAGATCGCGCTCCGCATCCATCGCGCCTGCAAGGAGATGGAGCTTGACACGGTCGTCGTCCATTCCGAGGCGGACCGGGACGCCATGGCCGTTCGGTTGGCGGATGAAAGCGTCTGCATCGGCGGGCCGCCCTCGTCCGACAGCTACTTGAAAAAGTCGCGGATCCTCGCGGCGGCCGAGATCACGGGGGCCGACGCCATC
Organism: uncultured Hyphomonadaceae bacterium; assembly: GCA_964472435.1. Classification (GTDB taxonomy): domain Bacteria; phylum Pseudomonadota; class Alphaproteobacteria; order Caulobacterales; family Hyphomonadaceae; genus CAYYNG01. The sequence continues at coordinate 1,985 of CAYYNG010000430.1, forward strand.
CATCCCGGCTACGGCTTTTTATCGGAGAACGCGCAGTTCGCCGAAATGGTCGAAGCCCATGGCCTTGTCTTCATCGGCCCGAAGTCAGAGCATATCAAAGTCATGGGCGACAAGATCGCCGCCAAGCAGGCCATGATAGAGGCTGGCGTGCCCGTGGTGCCCGGCTCGGACGGCGGCGTCACCTCGATCGGCGAAGCGAAGAAAGTCGGCAAGCGGATCGGTTATCCCGTGATCGTAAAAGCTGCCGCCGGCGGCGGCGGACGGGGCATGAAGGTGGCTCGGTCGGAAAAGGAATTGGAGATCGCCG
>CAYYNG010000431.1:0-2290 GCA_964472435.1 uncultured Hyphomonadaceae bacterium
CACAACGTCCGGGCGCATCACCATGCCAGCGCCGCCCCCGGCCGGCGTGGCGTCGACGGATCGGTGCTTATGATCGGAAAAGGAGCGGATGTCCAGCGTCTCGAGGCGCCAAAGATCGGCCGTCCGCGCGCGCGCGATGATCGAGACGCCCAGCGGGCCCGGGAACGCCGCAGGAAAGAGCGTGAGGATCGTAACGTCGAAGGGCGCGGCCATGCCTCGGGCTTAAAGCGCGCGGCGTGCCGTTTGACCAGGCCCGGCCGGCGTCACTCCGCCTGCGGGGCCGGCCAGCCTTCTGGGATCAGCGGCGCGCCGGCGGCCAGTTTCGCCTCGATCTCCCGCCGCGTCGCGCCGATGGCGAGAATGCGCTCGGGGGTCACGGGATGGGTCCGCCGCCCAAAGGCGGACGCGGGGCTTGTCTGGGCGAAGATGTCGAACACGTCTTCGACGCCGTCCAGCGGGTAGCCGGCGCGGGCGTGAAAATAGAGGCCGAGATAATCGGCCTCGCGTTCGAAGTTCCGGATGCCCAACGTGCCGGCGGCGATGGAGCCGAAGGCGGCCCGGCCCGGCGGGGTTTCAACGCCCGCCAGCGCCTCGAGCGGGCCGGCGAGCGCGAAGTCGAAGACCTGGCCGCCGACGCCGACCACCGGGCCCCAGGCGGCGAACCCCGTCACGATCATGTTCCGCATCAGTTTCGGCGAGTGCCGGGCGGCGATATGGCCCAGTTCATGGCCGAGGACGAAAGCGAGGTGGGCGTCGTCCTCGAGCGCGTTCATCAGGCCGGCGTTGACCGTGAGCGTCGACCCCGACGCAGAGGCGTTCACTTGGGTGGAGGCGTCGTAGACGATGCGGATCTCGCAGACCTCCTCCGGCGCGATATCGAAGACCAGGATGTCGCCGCCCCGGCGGACGGTCAGCGCCAGGGTCTCCTCCCCGCCCGGCGCCATGTCTTCAATCAGGTTGACCATGGTCCGCGCGGCGAGGTCCAGTTGGTCGCCGACGCCGGCTTCGCCGACTTTCAAGATGATGTCGCCCGGCGCGACGCCGGCGAGATCGGCGGGGCTGGTGGCCGCGACGCTCAGCACGAGCGGGGTGTCGGTATAGCCGGCCTGCTCGATTTGGCGCTGGTTGAGGCCGGAGATCAAATTGTCGACGGCCCCCGCATCCCCGAGCCGGATGCCCAGGCTGTGGCGCGTCTTATCCCCGCAAAGCGCCGCGTTCGCCCTTAGCATCGGCCAGGCGAGGTCGCGCAGCCTGTCTTCACGGGCGATGGCGCTCTCAATCACCCCTTTGAAGACTTCGACCCGTTCGGCGCCGACGGCGCCCGGCTCGAAGGTCGGATAGTCGGTGACGGCGCCTGCGCATCCAGCGAGAAGAGCGGCGAGGCCGACGGCGAGCGCGGGTTTTGAGCGGCGGGTCATAAGATATGATCCCCAAGCGCTCCGCAGGGTCAACCAGGCGGGGGCGCGGGCGGGCGGTCCGGCCAGTCACGATAGAGTGCGAAGGTGACGTGCCGCACCATGCCATTGGCCGCAAAGTGCAGTCGGTCGGTCTCGCCCTCCCGCGCGGCCGCCGCCTGGAAAGCGCGATCGAGCTGGGCGAGGTCTCGGGTTTCGATCAGGACCATGAACTCCCGCGCCGCGTCTGGCCTCAGGCCGAGCTTGCAGCGCAAGAGCCGCCAGCGCTCGATCCGGCCCTCGCCCGCCAGATGGTCGAGGAAGCGGGCGAGCGCCTCGGCGAAGACGGGCTCGTCCGTGTCCGGTTTCAGATCGAAACAAATCAGATAGACATCCATGGGCGGTCCTTTCGACGGCGGCCGCCTTGGAAAAGGCCTTTCGATGGCGCACTCGCCGGATCTGTCCGTTCTCATCCCCTTCTATAACGAGGAGGGCAATGTCGGCCCGGTGCTCGAAGAGGTGGTCTCCCGCCTCGACGGGCTCGCCTTCGAGGTGATCTGCGTCGACGACGCCTCGACCGACGGCACGGCGGGCGCGCTTGTCGAGGCGAAAGCTCGCTGGGGCGACCGGGTGGTCGTGCTCACCCACCGTGCGCGGCGCGGCAAATCCGCAGCGGTCTTTTCAGGGCTTAAGGTCGCCGCCGGCACGTGGGTCCAACTTCTCGACGGCGACGGCCAGAACGACCCCGCCGACGCTCGCCGCCTTTGGGACGCGGTGATCGCCCCCGGCGCGCCGGCGGCGCTCGGCCTGATCGGCGGGCGGCGGGCCCGGCGCAAGGACGGTGCGTTCAAATGGCTGCAATCGCGGATCGCAAACGGCGTCCGCCGCTTCGCCTT
>CAYYNG010000432.1:0-2290 GCA_964472435.1 uncultured Hyphomonadaceae bacterium
TAAAGAGGAGGTGGGCCTCGTCGAAGAAGAACACCATCGTTGGTTTCTCTGGGTCGCCGACCTCTGGCAGCTGGTCGAAGAGCTCCGACAGGAGCCAGAGGAGGAAGGTCGAATAAAGACGCGGCGAGTTGATGAGCGTCGTCGCGTCGAGAACGTTCACATAGCCCCGGCCGTCGCGGGTCGTGCGCATCAGATCCGCAAGCGCCAGGGCGGGTTCGCCGAAAAACGCTTCAGCGCCCTCGCGCTCGAGCACCAAGAGGCGTCTCTGGATCGCGCCGAGGGATGCGGCGGCGATGTTGCCATATTCACGCGAGATGGCGCGGCGGACCTCCGTCTCGCCGATATAGACCAGCAGCTTGCGCAGATCCTTGAGATCGAGGAGCAGCATGTCGTGATCGTCGGCGTATTCGAACGCGATCGTCAGCACGCCCTCCTGGGTGTCCGAGAGGTTCATGAGGCGCGAGAGGAGGAGGGGGCCCATCTCCGTCACCGTGGCGCGCACAGGGTGGCCCTGCTCGCCGAAGACATCCCAGAAGATGGCCGGCGTCGCGCCGTAACCGTAATCGTCGAACCCGATGGTCTCGGCCCGGGCGACCAGTTTGTCATGCAGCTTATGCTCCGGCGAGCCCGGCACGCAGATGCCCGAGAGATCGCCTTTCACATCGGCGCAGAAGACCGGGACGCCGGCGGCGGAGAACCCTTCCGCCAAGATCTGGAGCGTGACGGTTTTGCCGGTGCCCGTGGCGCCCGCCACCAGGCCGTGCCGGTTCGCGCGGTTCAAGAGCAGCGATTGCGCCTCGCCATAGGCCGGGCCGCCCCCGCCGATGAAGATCGAATCGGACATGCATGATCCTCCAAGCCCGCGCTGAAGCTACCGCCAAAGAAATCGTGAGCAAGGGCCAGGCTCATGTGAGCCCGCGTGTCCGCATTCGCCGGTATTTCCGGGGTCAGAGGCAACGCAACCCAAGGAGGCCGCCATGGCGACGACGCCGAAGATCAAACCCCGTCCGGGACGCCCGACGACGATCACGCTCTATCGCTGGGCGGGGAAATGGGGCCCGTTCAAGGTGAAGATCCCGTGCGGGGAATGCGCGCTGACCCACGATGTGATCGACGACACGGTGGCGTTCGAGCTCGCCAACGCCGAGGTCGAGGTGGTGGTGAAGGACTGGCTGAGCCGCTGGTGGGAGCCGCTCTTCAAAGGCGGCTGGCACGCGCCGATCGTCATGGTGAACGGCGAAGTAATCGCCCAGGGCCATGCGCTCAACCGCGGCGTCCTCGCCGAAACGGTGATGGAAGCCCATGTCGCAGCGCATCCCATGAAGGGCACGCACGTGTTCGGTAAAACGAAATGCGGCCACTGCACGCGGGCGAAAGCCTATCTCGACGAGGCCGCCATCGGCTACGCCTACCATGACGTCGTCAAAAACCCCGGGGCCATGTATGAGATGATCGCCCGGGTGAAGCCGCTCATCAGCGCGAAAACCCCGATCACGACGCCCCAGGTTTGGATCGACGGGGACTATATCGGCGGCGCGGACCAGGTGCGCGACCATCTCGGCATCGCCGACCCCTACGCCGAAGCCGAGGCCCCCGCCGCCGCCCGCTCGCGTCGCTATTGGGGGCTCGGGGCGCCGAAACGCGCGGCGTGACCGGGCGTGCATTGACCGCGCCCGCGTCTTCCGGCCAGGGTCCTCGCACGTCGGCGATTCCGGGGGAGGCGGCGCATGGATACGTCCACCAAGACGGGCATTTGGATCGTCGCGACCGGCGTGATCGTCGCGTTCCTCTATTTCGGGCGCGCCATTCTCGCCCCCTTCGCGCTGGCCGTATTCCTCTTTCTGGTCATCGAAGGCTTCGCCCGGGCGATCGATCGGCGCGTCGGCTTTGTCGATCGGCCGGTGGCCCGCATCGTTGCGATCGTCACGGTCCTGGCGGGCTTCATGGGCTTTCTTGTCCTCATGGCCCGGGGCGTTTCTCAATTCGGCGGCCAGGCGGGCCTCTACGAACGGAAGATCAATGGGCTGATCGCCGATGCTTACGGTCTTTTCGGTCTGCAGTCCGCGCCAGGGCTTTCGGACATCTTGTTCGGCGAAACGGGTCAGCGGCTGATCGGCGGCGTGGCGGCGACGACGGGAGAGCTGAGCGAGAACTTGGTTCTTATTCTCATTTATGTCGCTTTCTTGTTTATCGCGCAGTCGGCCTGGCCGAAGAAACTTGACGCGATCTTTCCCAATCGCGCCTCGCGGCAGCAAGTCAAGCGTGTCGGCGACGCCGCTAGGAGAGGGAT
>CAYYNG010000433.1:0-2288 GCA_964472435.1 uncultured Hyphomonadaceae bacterium
AGCCGAACTGGCCCGCGCCGGCCGCGGCGAACTTTTCTTTGAACGCGTCATAGGAGCCGAAGTCTCGGTCGATCATCTCGGCGATTTTTCCAGTCGGCTCGCCGCCGCCGCCGGGTTTCATCGAATGCCAATAGAAGGTGTGGTTCCAAACCTGCGCCGCATTGTTGAAAACGCCGGCTTTGTCGGGATCGCCGGCGGCGTCGTTGATCACGGCTTCCAGAGGCGCGTCCGCATGGGGGCCGCCTTCCAGCAATTTGTTGAGGTTCGTCACGTAGGCTTGGTGGTGCTTTCCATAGTGGAAATTCAGCGTTTCTTCGGAGATATGAGGCGCCAGGCCATCGCGCGGATAGGGCAGGTCGGGTAGGTCAAAAGCCATGGATAGGTCTCCTTGTATCGCGGGTCGCCGCCGGACGACTTGCTACTGGTAAATATGGTGCGGAACGACAAACAGTCGAGCGGACTTTCCGAGCGCCAATGGCGCGATTTAGACGGCTTGCTCCGACGCGTCGATGAAGACAGATGGCTGTCCAGCCGCTATGCGCCGCGTCGCGCGCGGCGGGATTTGACCGCCCTTTACCTCTTCAATCACGAACTCGGCCGCGTTCGCACCGCGGTAACAGATAACACCTTGGGCGCCATCCGGTTCCAATATTGGCGGGAGGTGGTGGAGGAGATCGAATCCGGCGGCGCCGTTCGGCGCCATGACATCTCCCTCGGGACGGGCGAGGCGTGCCGCGGGGGCGGTTTCCAGATCGAGCTCCTCCGCCGATTGCTTGACGGCCATCAGTCGGCTTTCGAGGCGAAGGATCGATCGCTCGAGCCCGAGGCGATGCTGATGGCGGGCGCGGCCAACCGCCTGGCCCCGCAGCACAATTGGGGTCGCTTCATCCGAGAAATCGCGCCCGCTTACGCCGCGGCGCGACGCGGGGAGGGGCCCCAGCGGGTCGCCGTGCTTCCGCGTGCGCCATCGAACATCCGGCCTGCGATCGCCCATGCCGTTCTACGGTCGCGCTATGGCGAGGGCGGGGAGTTCCGACCACTGGATAAACGGGTCATGATCGCGCGGGCCATGTTCACCGGTTGGATTTAGCGCGGCCTCCGCGCGATCGTGCGGCGATAAGCGGCGCGGACCGGCGGCGGCGTGATGACCGTCAAGTCCCGCATCCGTCGAAACCGGAATTCGCTGTCCTGGCCGTAAGCCCCGCCGCCACCGATCCGAACGGCCCAGTGCATGATGTTCCGCTTGATAATGGAAACGCCCGCGCCGCGAAGCGCGAGGCGGAACACATCGTCTGCCTGGCGCCGTCCAGCGACGTCCCCTGGCTCCCCCAAGGCGTAAAGCCAATCATGCACGACCGCCGGCTCGGCATGCTTTCCAAAAGGCGAGATCAGCCATCGCGCCCAAATCGGGATCGATGCGAAATCCGTTTCATAACGGGTCGGCGCGATGACGGCGATCCGAACGTCTTTGAGGGTTTGAACGAATCCGAAAGGCCGGGCGATGACCGCGAGGCGCCTTCGGTCGCGCAACTCGCGCGGCACAAGGGTGATGGAGAGGGCCGAGACGAACCCGTCTTCCGGTCGATCTAAAAGGGGCGTTGCGTCGGGTTCGGCGTTCGCGAAAGCGTTTGGCGCGAGCATTCGGGCTTCGGCCTCGTCCCGCAATGCCTCGGGCAGCTTGATGTCTCGGAGGGTCGCCTCGATCGGGTCGGGCGAAGATTGACATGCGGCGGTGGCCGCGACCAGTTCGACGAGCGCGCGCTCATTGTCGATGGCGGGTTGTCCCTCGTCGGCCATGAACGCCCTCCGTCGCCGGGCGCGACTTTATACAGCGGCTGCAGCCGGGGCCAACTGGTCGGAGAGCCAGATATCGAGATCGTGAAGCGCCCGTTTTGCAAGCGCGGCTTTTTTGGCGCGGCCGCGCTCTTTTCCCTTCAAACGTCGGCCGTCCGGCCCATGCCGCGGGGCCTCATGGAGGTCGGGGAAGAGCCCGAAATTCACATTCATCGGCTGGAACGTCCGCTCGCCGGCGAGATGTCCGCCGGTGATGTGCGACAGGAGCGCGCCGAGCGCCGTGGTCGGCGGCGGCGCAGGCGCCCTGGCGCCGAGACGTTCGGCGGCGGCGAACCGTCCCGCGAGAAGCCCCATGGCGGCGCTTTCGACATAGCCTTCGACGCCGGTCACCTGTCCGGCGAAGCGAAGCCGCGGGGCGGCTTTCAAGCGAAGCCGGTCGTCCAGCAATTTCGGCGAGTTCAAGAACGTGTTGCGGTGGATGCCGCCGAGCCGCG
>CAYYNG010000434.1:0-2285 GCA_964472435.1 uncultured Hyphomonadaceae bacterium
GCGACCCGCACGGCTTTTTCAACAGTCTGTTAGTGGGAATCTTTCGGAGTGTCGGTGGACGTGGGAGTGGACGGGGGGATACGGTCCGCGGCGCAGGTAACTATTCTATACTACCCTGTTCCGAGCATGCATTCGATGAGCGCCGTGAAGCCTTGAATATCGCAGCCAGGCTGGCGGTGAATCGATTTCGTCACGATCCTGCCGTCGGACATAACGATGAAGCCGTTGAACGCCGTATCCGCGCGCGGCTGGGATACGGGCAATTCGCGCTCGATCAGGATTGTTCCGGTTTGCGGATCGATTTTGTAAAAGCGCGTTCCCTGCACGGCGTAGACAAAACCGTTCGCATGGGCGCCGACAGCGCCGGGATAGAGCCACTCTTTTTGTGTCCATTTGAGCGACGTGCGCCAGATCGGCCGCATCGCGTCGGAGCCAAGTTTGACAATTGAAGGCCCCCCCGTCGCGACGCTTTCCGCAATTACGCCGGCGAGCACGAAGACTTCGCCCGGATCGCGGGTGACCAGATTGTAAGCGCCCGCGATCGGCGCGGTCGTGATGACGGGAGGCTCGCCCGGCGATGGCGGGCGCGCGGCGGGAAAAACGCTTGGGCGCCCGCTGCCGTTATGCTCGGCCGGCGCGACGCTATCGTACCATCGGTCTGAATACCGGCCCGAGATTTCGGACGCGCATCCGGCCGCAAAACTTGCGACGCCAGCCCATAGGAAAATGCGCCGAAGAAGCGATCTCATCAGCCGCCATAGACGGCTTCGACCAGCGCCGGTCCCTTCATTCCCATCAGCTTGCCGAGCGTATCGTCAAAATCCTCGGCCGTCTCGCAGCGGCGGGCTTCTACGCCGAAACCTTCCGCGAGGTTGCAACAATCAATAGCGGGATCGCCGATGGAGAGCATCGCCATGGTATCGGCGCCGGCGTTGACGTCGCCCATGCGGGAAAGTTCGTATTTTAGAACTTCGTAACTTCGATTTGCGGCGACGATCACCACAATGTCGAGGCTTTCGCGCGCCATCGTCCAAAGCGATTGAACCGAATACATCGCTGCGCCATCGCCGGAAAGGCAGATCACCTTTCTGTCTGGCGCCGCACAGGCCGCGCCAATCGCCGCCGGCATGCCCTGCCCAAGGGCGCCGCCGGTTAGGCTCAGCCAGTCATGGGGAACGCACCCTGCCGTCGCCGCAAAGGCAAACCCGCTCGCCGTTACGCCGTCGTCGGAGACAATCGCGTTCTCCGGAAGATGGCGGCGCAATGAGACGCCGATCGTTTGTGGATTGATCGGGCCGGTGGGCCGATCCGGCGCCGCCTGAGCGCCCTTCCCGTTCGCAGTTGAACTTGGCGCATCGAGCGCGTCGGCGAGGGCGAACAGCGATGGAACAACCTGATCACGCCGCGCCCTTAACGGAATGCTCAATGCGCCAGCCGGCAGCGGACGCGAGGGGCGACCGGGATAGGCGAACATGCCCGCCGGTTCGTTCGTTCCGGCCGCGATAACGAGGTCCGTCTCGCCGAGTTGATCGATGGCGGCTTCGGTAAAATATTGCAGGTTTTCAGGTTCGAACCGCTGGCCGCCGCGCGCCTGCCGCGCCGGAAAAAGCTCGCGCAGAATGCGCACGCCGGCGGCGGAAAGCCGGGCGCAGGCCTCAAGCCCCTCCTCGGACAGCGCCCGACCGCCGACGAGCATAGCCGGATGTGACGCACGCCGGATCGCCGCGGCATGGGCGTCGATATCAGCGGGCGTTCGTTCTTCATCAACGTCGCGGACGCCGCCCGACGAAACCTTTTGCGCGCCGTTCCAGGCCGCATCCGCAGCGACAATCAACGTCGCCTGTTCTTGGCGACGCCTGGCTTCGCGCACCGCCTCGCGGGCGTCCCGCTCAGCGTGCTCGGCCGCGTTAACCCGGCGCACCCATGACGATTGCGGACCGGCGATCGCATCGAGGTCCGACTGCAGCGGCGTGTCATATTGGAGATGGCTGACCGCATGGTCGCCGATGATGTTCACCACTGGCGATCCGGCCCGGCGTGCATTGTGCAATTGCGCAGCGGCGTTCAAATATCCTGGACCCAAATGCAAGAGCGTCGCCGCCGGCGCGCCCGCGATCCGCGCATAGCCGTCCGCGGCGCCGGCCGCGACGCCTTCAAATAAGACCGGTACGGAATTGATACGCGGTTCGTGATCAAGGGCGAGGACCAGATCGAGCTCGCTCGTTCCGGGATTGGCGAAACAAAATTCCACGCCCTCATCGGCCAATGCGCTGATCAAAACGTCG
>CAYYNG010000435.1:0-2280 GCA_964472435.1 uncultured Hyphomonadaceae bacterium
AGGAGATCCTCTATCCCGCGATGGAGGACTACGCCCTCGACATTTTGATTGGAGAAGGCCCCGCCGCTCGCTCCGTCCGGCTCGATCTCGCGCCCTTCACCCTGGTCGGCGCGACGACCCGGGCGGGCCTCCTCGCCAATCCCTTGCGGGACCGCTACGGCATTCCGGTGCGGCTGGAATTCTACACCCCGAAGGAGCTTGGTCGCATCGTTCTGGCGGGCGGACGAAAACTCGGCGCGGCGATCACTGAAGATGGCGCCGAGGAGATCGCCGCCCGCGCCCGGGGCACGCCGCGGATCGCCGTCCGGCTGTTGCGACGGGTGCGCGACTTCGCCGAGGCCGACGGCGGGAAAATCGATAAAGCGGCCGCGGCGAAAGCCCTCGTCCGGCTGGATGTCGACGAGGACGGCCTCGACGCCCTCGACCGGCGGTATCTCACCGCGCTGGTGAAGACCTATTCCGGCGGCCCGGTCGGGGCCGATACGCTCGCCGCCGCCCTTTCCGAGGCCCGCGACGCGGTCGAGGAGATGATCGAGCCGTACCTGATGCAGAAGGGTTACATTGCGCGCACGCCCCGGGGCCGGGTCGCCGCGCCGCGGGCCTATGCCCGGCTCGGACTGGACAGCCCGCCCCAATCGCCGAGCCAAACCGAACTGTTCGACGGCTCTGACGATTAGGCGGCCGCGCCGGCCATCGGCGCCTCATAGGTCTCGCCCAGCATGGCGGACTTGCGCGCCAGCAAGGTGTCGCAGGCGAACTCCATGAAGGCGCGCACTCGGGCCGTGTTGCGGAGCTTTTGGTGGGTCAGCACCCAGACGTCGCGATCGGGCTTCGGCGCCTCGCTCGTCGCGCGCACGATGCCATGGGCCTTGTCGCCCATGGCGCAAGGGAGCATGGCGAGGCCGAGCCCAGCTTGCGCTGCGGCGACTTGCAGGGTCGGGTTCGGCAGCTGCCAGCCCACCGGCGTTTTTGGAAACGGCGAGTCCTGGACCCAAACCGGATAGCGCTCGTCGTCCATCCATCCGATCCAGCGGGCCCGCTCGGGGCGGGCCTCCAAATCATGCTCTTCGAGATAGGCCGGCGAAGCATAGACCGACTTATTGTAGCGATAGAGGCAGCGGCCGACGAGGGCGTCGGGCGGATTGTTGTCGAGCCGGATGGCGACGTCCGCCTCCCTTCGATTGAGATCGAGATAGTTCTCGCTCATATCGATCTCGAGATCGAGTTCCGGATATGTCCGTGCGAACTCCGACAGCGCCGGGGCGAAGACATAGACGGCCACAGGCTCGGGCATCGTCACGCGTAGTTTCCCCGTCAACGCCTGGTTCTGCCCGCCGATCCGGCGGCCGAGCGCGCTCAGCTCGCCCGCGAAAGGGGCCACAACTTCGAGCGTCTTTTCCCCTGCGTCGGTCAAGGCGTACCCGTCCGGCGTCCGGTCGAACAGGCGCGCATCGAGCTGGGTTTCCAGCGCATCGAGCCGACGGCTCACGGTGGAGTAATGGACGCCCAAAGCCTTGGCGGCGCGGCGGATCGTTCCATGCTCGGCGACGGCGGCGAAAATCCGCAGGTCTTCCCAGTCCATCAGCGCGCGCCCCTCCTGCCAGACGTTCGCAAATTTGCGTCACACAGTCGTGAAACTGCGTGTGGCGAATGCAATTCCGCTCGCCATATGGGGGCCATAAGCAAACTCGTCCAGAAGGCCTTCCTCCCAATGACCCTTTCCAAACTCTCCGCCCTCGCCGCCATTCCCGCCGCCGCGCTCTTCGCCGGTTGCGCCAGCGTCGCCGCAACCCCCGGCGACACGAGCGCCGCCGCTGTCAGCGGCGGAGCCGGGGACGTTTTCACCGTGGAGCTCGCCGAGCCCGTTGGCGAGTTCGACGATGTGGTGGCGCTCTCCACTGTCTGGGACTGCGACGGCACGACCTGCACCGGCACGCCCGACATCGCCCGCGCCAGCCTGCGCAACTGCCAGAAATTCGCCCGTGAAGCGGGCGCCGTGACGGCCTTCAGCAAAGGCCGCTACAGCCTCTCGCCGGCGGAGATCGACGCCTGCAACACGCGCGCGCGCAGCTAGGGCGTTATCCAGTCGCCGTTTGTCGCGGGCCCGCACGCTCGCGCTCCCCTCGCGACTGGACACTGAGAGACCGGCGGCGCCGCTCAGCCGCCGGTCTTTTTTGTTCGCGGACTAGACTTTCACCCCCGCTTTCTCGGCATCGGCCAAAAAGGCGGCCAGACCCTTATCCGTCAGCGGATGATTGGCGAGGCCTTTGAGCACGGCCG
>CAYYNG010000436.1:0-2272 GCA_964472435.1 uncultured Hyphomonadaceae bacterium
GCGTATTTCCAGGCGAAATGGGCGGAGCGGGCCGCGGCGGAGCCGCGCTTCGACTTCATCTCGCTGCTCGCCCACAATTCGGAAACGCGGGATATGATCACCCGGCCGCGGGAGTTTCTGGGCAACCTGATCCTCCTGATCGTCGGCGGCAACGATACGACGCGGAACTCCATATCGGGCGGCGTTCTCGCGCTGAATCAGAACCCGGAAGAGTATGCGAAGCTGAAAGCCGATCCCTCTCTAATCCCGAACATGGTCTCCGAGATCATCCGTTATCAAACCCCGCTCGCCCATATGCGGCGCAATGCGCTCGCCGATTACGAGCTTGGCGGCAAGATCATCAAGAAAGGCGATAAGGTCGTGATGTGGTACATCTCGGGCAACCGGGACGAGGAGGTGATCGAGGATCCGGACGTGTTTCGGATCGACCGGCCTCGGGCCCGTCACCACGTGGCCTTCGGCTTCGGCATTCACCGCTGCATGGGCAACCGGGTGGGGGAGATGCAGCTGCGGATCCTCTGGGAGGAGATCCTGAAACGGTTCGATAAGGTCGAGGTGGTCGGCGATGCCGTGCGGATCGAGTCGAACTTCGTCATGGGTTATTCGCACCTGCCGGTGATCGTGCGTCCGCTCTAAAGCGCGGCGCGGCGGCGCTCAAAGGCGGCGTCCAAGTCGGCGATCAGGTCGGCTGGGTCTTCAAGGCCGATATGGAGACGGAGGAGCGGGCCCGGCTTTTCCGCGGTCCAATCCCCCGCCCTCCGCCGCAACTGCGGGTCGCAAGGTAGGATGAGACTCTCAAATCCGCCCCAGGAATAACCAAAGCCGAACAGCTCAAATCCACGAAGAAATGCATCCAACGCGGGCTTAGGCGTCGCCTCGAGCACGACCCCGAATAGACCGCAGGCGCCCCGAAAGTCCCGCACCCAAATCGCGTGGTCTGGATGCTGTTCAAGCGCCGGGTGGAGAACGCGCGACACATCCGACTGATCGGCGAGCCAGTGTGCGACCTCCCTCGACGCCGCGTCATGGGCGGCGAGGCGCGTGTGCAGCGTCCGCAGACCGCGGAGCGATGCGTAGGCCTCCTCCGGGCCGAGGGCGACGCCGAATTGCTCCATCACGTTGACCATCTTCGCCGCGACGCCGGGGGTTCGCGACAGGATCGCGCCGCCGAAATAGTCGGAATGGCCGACGACATATTTCGTGAGGGCTTGGATCGAGACATCGACCCCGAGCTCGAGCGGGCGATGGAAAACTCCTGCGCCCCAGGTGTTATCGATCAAGGTGTAGGCCCCGCGGGCCTGCGCGACCGCGACGATCGCCGGCGTATCGCTTATCTCAAAGGTCAGCGAGCCCGGCGCTTCGAGGAACACCGCCTTCGTGTTCGGCTTGAAGCGCGTTTCGATGCCGTTGCCGATGCGGGGCGGGAAGAAGTCGGCTTCAACGCCCATGGCCTTGAGGCGCAGATTGCAGAACCGCCGCGTGGGGCCGTAGACGCTGTCGGACACAAGGACGTGGTCGCCGGCGCGCAAAAGGCCCGATAGCGCCAGCGTGCAGGCGGCGAGGCCGGAGGGCGCGAGGCGGGCCCCGGCGGCGCCTTCCAGCTCGCACAGCGCGCCTTCGAGCTCGCGATGAACGCTGAGCCCCATCCGACCGTAATTGGGCTGGTCTTCGTAGATCAGATCGTCGTAGAGGGCGTCGGCGTCTGGAAGCAACAATGTCGAGGCGCGTTCGACGGGCGGATTGACGGTGGGGATCCGGCGGCCGCCGGCGCGGGCGTGGATAAGACGGGTTTTCGGGGAGGTCCGGCTCACGCGTTCGCGGCTGTGGCGATCGGCCTCTCGGCGCTTGTCGCCCAGTCTGTCCAGCTGCCGTCATAGACCGCGGTCCGCCAATGACCGAGCCGGGCGAGGGCGAGGGCGATGACCGGCGCAGTGACGCCGGACCCGCAGGTCGCGATTACGGCTTGTCCATCGGTCCATCCGGCGGCGGCGAAAATGCTTTGGAGCGCGTGGGCGGGCTTTAGGGTTCCGTCCGAGGCGATCAGATCGGAGCTGGGCACGTTGACGCTGCCCGGGATGTGGCCTGAGGGAAGATCCGCCCGTGGCTCCGGCGCTGCGCCGCTGAACCGGCCGGCGGGCCGGGCGTCGAGGATGAGCGCCGCCGACCTGTCGCGAGCGGCCTCCACCCGTGACGCATCGGCGATCAGATCGGCCTGGACGCGGGGGGTGCAGTGGCGCTCCACGGCGACCGGCGGCCGATCTTCGACCTGGCC
>CAYYNG010000437.1:0-2262 GCA_964472435.1 uncultured Hyphomonadaceae bacterium
TCGTCGAGCGCGACACGGACGCCGACACGGCGTTTATCTCGACCGGTTTCAGCTCAACCGGCTTCGCGCGGTTCCACTATTCGGGCTTCGGTCCGGGCTTCCACCAAGCCGGCTTCCGCAGCCGCCGATTTGCAGGGCCTTTCTTCTACGACGATATCTTCTTCGCCGGTCCCACGGATTTCCGCGAAGTGACGAGCTACCTCGCCACCGCAGAAATCATTCTCGGCGCGGGCGAGAAGCCGAAGGGCGACCCCGCCTTTTTCGACGCCGATGAGGTATTGGTGAACCTCTCCGGCGCCTTGGTCCGCCCGGGCGCGTAACGCCGCCGCCCGCCCGGAGCGGCCGGCCGGCGACACGCCTCAGCGCGGCGCCATGCGGATCGCGCCATCCAGGCGCACGTCCTCGCCGTTGAAATAGCCGTTCCGGCACATCTCAACCGCAAGCGAGGCGTATTCGACAGGGTCGCCAAGCCGGGCCGGGTTGGGCACCTGGGCGCCGAGGGCCTGTTTCACATTTTCCGGCGCGCCTTGTAAAAGCGGGGTGTCGAAAATGCCGGGCAAGATCGTGTTGACGCGGATCAGTTCGCGGGAGAGGTCCCGCGCGATCGGCAAGGTCATGCCGACAACCCCGCCCTTAGACGCCGAATAGGCCGCCTGGCCGATCTGGCCGTCTTCCGCGGCGACGGACGCGGTGTTCACGATCGCGCCCCGCTCTCCGTCGATCGGATCGAGGGTCATCATCCCCGCAGCGGATTTCGCGATGCAGCGGAAAGTACCGACCAGGTTGATCTGGATGATGAGGTCGAACCGGTCGAGCGGGAAATGGCCGATCTCGCCGGTCTGCTTGTCGCGGAAGGCTGTCTTGATGGCGTTGCCCGTCCCGGCGCAATTGATCAAAATCCGCTCTTGACCGTTCGCCGCGCGGACCTTTTCGAACCCGGCGTCCACCTCTTCGTCGGAGGTCACGTTCACTTTCGCAAACGCGCCGCCAAGCTCCGCCGCCATGGCTTCGCCCTTTTCTTCATTCAGATCGAAAACGCCGATCTTAACGCCGTGGCTCGCGAGCGCGCGCGCCGTTGCGGCGCCGAGGCCGGACGCCCCGCCGGTGATCACTGCAGAAATGTTGGAGTCGAGCTTCATGGCGCCTGCCTTTCCTTGTTTTTCGCCTGGTGGGCTACGATCTAGCCGGTATGGGAGACACGGCCAATGACTGACCCTACGGCACTCTCGGCGGAGGCCGGAGATCCGGAGCGGGCGCAGCTTCCGCTGGCGCTTGAGCGCAACACGCGCCGCACCCGGGCGCGGTTTTTGCCGAAACTGATGAAAGTGGCGGGCCGCGTGCCCTTCGCCGACGATTTGGCGGCCGCTTACTATTGCGCGCTTGACCCTCGGACGCCCCGAAAAGCCAAAGGCGTGCTTCTCGCCGCGCTCGCCTATTTCGTCCTGCCGACGGACATGGTGCCGGATATTCTGGTCGGGCTTGGCTTTACCGATGACGCGACCGTTTTGGCCACCGCCCTCGGCGTGGTCGGCGCGCACATCCAAGAGCCCCATCGCCGCGCCGCGCGCCGGCTGCTGGGCTTGCCCGAACCCCGGCCGGAGCCTGCGCTCTAAAGCGAGTTCGGAGCAAACGGGAGCGTTTGCGAACGGAGACTTGCCCCGAAACAAGAACCTAAAGCGACGGTCTGGAGTGGAACGAAAGACCCTCGCTCTTAAAGCGAAAAATATTAGTAGACAACCAATAGTTGCTCGCGTAGCGGTCTCGCATGCGACGCGTTCTTCTCACCGGCTGCCTGCTTTTCAGCGCCGCGGCCGAAGCTGAGCCCCTGCCGGGGCCCATCCCGGCCGACGTCGTCAGGGTGGTCGACGGCGACACGATCCGCGTGCGCGCCCACATTTGGCCCAATCAGCAGGTCGAGGTCTCCGTCCGCCTCGCCCGCATCGATGCGCCCGAAATCAACCGGCCTGGCTGCGACGCCGAGCGCGCGCCCGCGCAAGACGCGATGGCGGCCGTCGAATCCCTGGTCGGCGAGCGGATCCAGCTGCGCCAGGTTCGCCATGGCCGATACGCCGATCGCGTGATCGCCGAAGCGATCACAGCAGACGGGATCAGCCTCTCCGATTATCTCTTGGCCCGCGGCCTCGCCGTCGCCTATGGCGCATCCGGGGATTGGTGCGAGGGGGCTTGAGCGCCTTCGCTATTGCGGAAGTCCGCGGCCCGCGCCTGCATGATCTTGCGCGCAATCGGCTCCGGCAACAGCTT
>CAYYNG010000438.1:0-2254 GCA_964472435.1 uncultured Hyphomonadaceae bacterium
GAATATTCGGATCTGTTTAACTCTAACCTTCGAAGAGTCATATCGAAAATTCTCCGCTTAATTGTATATATAACTTTTTCCGCAATAGGTTGCGTCTGGGGGGGGGGCGGGAGGTTAGAGCCAAGAGGAGCCGCGCACTTCAACTTTCAAGAGAAAAATGAACGAACTTCAACTGCCCGCAGTCGTCTCGGCGGCTCTTCCCCTGTCGGCGCCCGCCCTCTCGGCGGACGCCGACGTGCTGATCGCGCCGACGCGCGTCGTGCTCGAAGACGGAGAATGCAGCGGCGAACGGGTCATCGTGAACAAGGGGGACGAAGAGGCGGCCATCCGCCTCAGCCCTGAGAACCGCCGCATGCGGGAGAACGGCTCGCCGGAGCTCGCCGAAGAGGCGCTCCGGCGAGCTGTTCGCTGCGGAGCTCATCGGATATGCGCCGCGCCGCGTGATCCTTGAGCCCGGCGTCGACCTGGTCGTCGTTCCGGGCGAGCCCGCGATCTGAACACCGTTAAGAGGGCCCCCGAGACGTTTATAGCGGCGCGCTACCAATTAGACTCACTGCGCCGCTATCGAGTTTTTTTACGCGTTTCCGGACGGCGAACCGGTATCCACTTCGCCTGGAAACGCTTTAAGGCGCCCAGACAACGGTCAACCGATTGCAGAGGGCGCGCATCAGGGCGGCCACCGGCAGAGCCGCCGGTTGATCCTCCATCGCCCGCTCCGCCACGGCGCGCTTTTCGTCCCCGAAGATCAGGAGAACGGCGCAGCGCGTGGGAGCCGCCGCGCCGAGGGTCAGCGTAAGGCGCAGCGGATGGGCCCCGGCGACGGTCGACCCGGCCGCGTCGATCGGTGCGACCAGGCGATCGGTCTCGGCGTCGAGCGCGGCGTCGAGGCCGGCGGCGCCCGGGAACCAAGACGCAGCGTGCCCGTCGACCCCCATGCCGAACAAAGCTGCATCGAACGGCCAGGGCGCGGCTTTATAGGCCTGATCCACATCGTCGACGGCGTCCCGGGGATGGGCGGCGTCGGTTTTCATCGGCAGCGCCACGTCGCGCGCGGCCGAGCCGAACAACGCGTCGCCGACGAAACGCGCGTTCGAAGCGGGGTCGCTCGGGGCGACCCAGCGTTCGTCCGTCAGCCCGACAAGGATCCGCGCCCAGTCGAGCTCCGAGGCGCCGAGGCGGGCGTATGTCTGCCGCGGTGTTGCGCCGCCGCAGGCGATGAAGCTCGCCGCGCCGCGGTCGGCTAGGGCATAGGCGAGCGCGGCCGAAAGGATGTCGGCGGCGTGGGACGAGGCCGCGGCGCGCGACTCGAAACAATGAAAAGCGCGCGGCGAACTCATCGGGCGCCGTCCCACCAGGTTCGGCGGTCGCGATCGACCAAAGTCGCCGCCGCGGCAGGGCCGTCGACGCCCGCCGGATACGGCAGCGGCCCCTCGTCCAGCGCCGCCCAAGCCGAAATCAAACCGTCGACCCAGGCCCAAGCCGCTTCAACCTCATCGCGCCGCATGAAAAGCGCGAGGTTGCCGCGGACGACATCCATGAGCAAACGCTCATAGGCGTCCGGATATCGCAGCGTGAAACTCTCCGCATAGGATAGATTAAGCGGCAGCGACGTGATGCGAAGCCCGCCCGGGCCGGGCTCCTTGATCTGGATGAAGAGGCGCACGGCCTCGTCCGGCTGGAGCCGGATGACGAGCCGGTTGGGCGCTTCCCCGGGAACACCCAGAATCGAATGAGGCGTCGGCTTCAGCTCTATGACGATATCGGACCGGCGGGCGGCCATGCGCTTGCCGGTGCGGAGATAGAACGGAACCCCGGCCCAGCGCCAATTCGAGATCTCGGCCCGAAGCGCGACGAACGTCTCCGTGTCGCTGACGCTCTGCCCAGTCAGCTCGTCGAGGTACCCCTTGACCGGCGCGCCGTCCACCATGCCGGCCTGGTACTGGCCCCGCACCGTCAGCGCCTTCGCGCTCTCCTTCGAAAACGGTTTCAGCGCCTTAAGCACCTTGATCTTCTCGGTCCGGATACTTTCGGCGTCGAGGGCGTTCGGCGGCTCCATCGCCGTGAGGCAGAGGAGTTGCAAAAGGTGGTTCTGCACCATGTCGCGGAGGGCGCCGGACCGGTCGTAATATCCGGCGCGATCTTCAAGACCGAGAGACTCGGCGACCGTGATCTGGACATTGTCGATGGCGGCGCGCGACCAAATCGGCTCGAAGAGCGTGTTGGCGAACCGCAGCACCATCAAGTTCTGCACCGT
>CAYYNG010000439.1:0-2249 GCA_964472435.1 uncultured Hyphomonadaceae bacterium
GCGCCGATCGAAGTGCGCGCGGCACGAATTCACAAGCGGGAGGGTGGATCGTATGAAGCACTCGTTGCCGCGACCCAGGCGCGCGACCAGCGCGACCACGATCGATATCTGCGGCTGTACGGCATCGATACCGACGACTATGCTTACTCAGGCGCGGCGGCGAGCTTTGACCTGGTTGCCGAGACGGCCGATTTCTGCGTCGCCGGGTTCGGGAGCGAGCAGATGCTGAACTTCGAGAACGTCACCGGGACGCAAGGCAACAACCGGTTCATCGGCGATGCGGTCAACAACATCTTCGATGGCCAGGGCGAAACCGGCGGTGTTACCGCGTTCCAAGACCTCGACGGCGACTTCTACAACGTGACCGGCGACGTGGTCGAATACCAGGGCAACCAGGGCGACTTCACGATCGGCGGCGGCGGGGGCACCGTCACGGTCTCCGGCGCCGGCATCGGCACCGACACCCTGATCGACATCGAGTTCGTCAAGTTCGACGACGGCCTGCTCACGCTGTAGACCCCTTTCCCTCACCCGCCCGGCGGCGCCCCCAACAGGCGTCGCCGGGCGGGGAGGGAACGAACGACGGCAAGGCAACACAGCCGGCGAGAACACCGCCGGCCCCCATATCCCCATCCCGACAAACCGGGTCGGATCACCACACGGGCGGCCTCCCCAAAAGAGACCGCCCGCTGTGTTTCCAACCATCCGCACCCCCATCGCAACGTCACCACACCGCCCATGCCGCGGCCGCCGCCCCGTCGACACAAAAAATCCGGCGCTGCGCTGGGGCACGTATTGATTAGTGATTCGATACAAAAGATGACGGAGGCGACATGGGTGAGTTAGAGCGAATTCGGTTTTGAGTGAATCGTAGGGGATTCCGGTGGGGATGGATTTCTGATTCAAGATGCGGGCTGGTTAAGGAGGCCGGCTTGCATGGCGAAAGCTCTTTCTCTCGATCTGCGTCGTCGCGTTGTTGCGGCGGTTGAGTCTGGCACCTCGCGCCGCCGGGCGGCGGCGCGTTTTGGTGTCGGCGTTTCTTCGGCGATTCGTTGGGTTGCCCAGGCGCGGGCGACGGGCGACATTGCGCCGAAGGCGCGGGGCGGCGCGCGCCGTCCGAGCCGGATCGAAGTGCATGCCGGTTTGATCCTGGATTGGATCGCCGCCGAGCCGGACCTGACCTTGTTGGAAATTGCGGCCAAGCTCGATGAAGCGGTTGGCTATCGGCCGCCGCCGAGCGTTGTCCACGAGTTCTTCAAGCGACGGCGCGTGACGCGCAAAAAAAGACCGCGCACGCTGCCGAACAAGACAGGCCCGACGTCGCCCTGAAGCGGCATGCCTGGTTTGACGGCCAGCCCGACCTCGATCCGGAACGCCTGGTCTTCATCGATGAAAGCGGGACGTCGACCAAGATGGCGCGCCGGTACGGCCGGGCGCCGAAGGGCCAGCGCTGCCGCGCCCCGGTCCCGCACGGCCATTGGAAAACCACTACCTTCGTCGGCGCGCTCCGCCTCTCCGGCGTCACCGCGCCGATGACCCTCGATGGCGCCATGCATGGCGCCGCGTTCCTAGCCTATGTCGAGCAGGTCCTGGTCCCAACGCTCAGGCCCGGCGATATCGTCGTCATGGACAACCTCCCGGCGCATAAACCGCCGGCAATCCGCCACGCCATCGAGCGGGTCGGCGCCAACCTGTGCTTCCTGCCGCCCTACAGCCCCGACTTCAACCCCATCGAAATGGCCTTCGCGAAAATCAAGGCGCACCTGAAAAAAGTCGCCGCCCGTACGCTCCATCACCTCTGGGACGCCATCCGAGACGCCATCGACACCGTCTCACCTCAAGATGCCCGAAGCTTCTTTACCGCATGCGGATACGAACCAGAATGAAACGATTCCGCTCTAGCTACATTGCCGCCATGCCGAAAGAGAAAGCGAGTTAGCGTCTCGGCGAAGACGGCTGACGGGATCATGGAGCAAGTTGACCACACTCAATAGCGATCGATCAACAGCCGCTGATTTTTACCGAAGGTCCTCGCGATGATAGGCCGATTTGCAATGGCACTCGATAGCTGAATCGATTGTGGAAGTGCCTTCGACGGAACGCAGCGCAACCTAATCGACAGCGATCATGACCTCGGAAGCCTTGACAACGGCGTACACACGCTCTCCCTGCTCGATACCTAATCATGCTCGGAGCCGGCGATCATCACCGATGTTATGCTCATTTCGTTCTCAATACCAATGACGACC
>CAYYNG010000440.1:0-2249 GCA_964472435.1 uncultured Hyphomonadaceae bacterium
CGTCGATCGGCTCGCCGATCACGTTCATGATGCGGCCCAGCGTGGCGGGGCCGACGGGCACGGTGATCGGCTCGCCGAGATCGACCACCGGGTTGCCGCGGACAAGGCCTTCGGTGGAGTCCATAGCGATTGTGCGGACCATGTTCTCGCCGAGGTGCTGGGCCACCTCCAGAACGAGACGGTTGCCGTTATTGTCGGTCTCGAGCGCGTTGAGAATCTCGGGCAGCTGGCCTTCGAATTCGACGTCGACGACGGCGCCGATCACCTGGGCGACAGCGCCTTTGGCGTTTGCAGCTTGGGTCATGGGTCTTGCTTCCTTCGATGCGGCCTTTGGCGCGGCCGGAATCGTTGTCGGCGCAGGGCGGGCGGCGTGCTGATCTGCGACGGCTTTGGTCTGCGTGGGTTGGTCGGCCGCCTTCGCTGCGGCGGCCGGGATGTCGGCGACATGCGCCGGTTCGGCGGGCGAGGCGCCCGTGACAGGGGCCGGCGCGACGCCGGCCGCGGCGTCCGCCGGCTCAAGCTCGGCCGCCTTCGCCGGTTTGCAGACCCCGCAGGGCCGCGTGTCTTTTTGGCTCAGCGCGGCGGCGGCGGCCTCGGCCTCGGCGAACCGCGAGAAAGGGCCGTGCCATTTATCGTCGTCATTGGTTTGGTCGCCGCCGACGCCCTGGCCGTTATTGCAATAGCGGCAAGAGGAGAGGTGGAGGCGCGCGCGCTTGGCCCCGAAATTCTCGTAGATCCAATAGGCCATCGCCTCAGCCCTCGACCGTGTCCGTGCGGCGCTCGACCCGGTCCATCCGCGCTTCGACGCGTTCGAGCCGCTCCATGAGGCGCGTTAGCCGCGCGGGCGCGTCGCCGAGCCGCGCTTCGGCCGAGGGCGAGCCGGAGGCGAGATAGGCGAGGTCGAGCGACATCTCTTCGGTATGCGTGCGGATGCGGCGCAGGTGTTCGATGATCGTGTCGGCGTTCGAGGGGGTCATGGCGTGTCCTAGAGCGCTTCCGCGCCGGAGATGATTTCAATCAGCTCTTTGGTGATTTGAGCCTGGCGGGCGCGATTATAGGTGAGCGTTAGACCGTCGATCATTTCGCCGGCGTTGCGCGTGGCGTTGTCCATAGCCGACATCCGCGCCGCCTGCTCGCCTGCCGCGCTTTCCAGCAACGCCGACAGGATCTGCGTGGTGATGTAGCGGGGCAGCAGCGTTTCGAGGATCGTAGGCTCGGACGGCTCGTAGGCGTAGATCGCGCCCTCGAGGTCGACGCTTTCGGCATCGTCCGGAGCGTCGGCGGGGATCAGCTGTTGGTCCGTCGGCGTCTGGGTCAAGACATTCTTGAACTGCGAATAAACGAGGGTGCAGACGTGGAACTCCTCGGCCTCGAAGCGGCGCGTGATATCGGCGCCGAGCGCGATGGCGATTTCGGTTTGAGCATCGGCGTCTTTCGCATCGCTCGTGTCGACATGCTCGATGAAGAGATCGCCGTATTCGCGGGAGAGCTGTTCGCGCCCCTTCTTGCCCACCGTTATGATCTTGACCGTTTTCCCCTCCGCGCGCAGCTCGCCGATCAGGGTCCGAGTGTATTTGACGACCGAGGAGTTGAAGCCGCCGCAAAGCCCCCGCTCGGCGGTCACCACCACTAAGAGATGGACCGAATCGTCGCCGGCGCCGGTCAGCAGTTTCGGCCCGCTTCCATCCTCGCCCATGGCCGAGGTGAGGTTGGCGACAACGCTCGCCATCCGCTCCGCGTAAGGACGAGACGCCTCGGCCGCGTCCTGCGCGCGCTTCAGCTTCGCCGCAGCGACCATCTGCATGGCCTTGGTGATCTTCTGCGTCGACTTAACGGAGCTGATCCGGCCTTTGAGTTCCTTCAGGGAGGGCATGCGGGCGACCCTTACGCGAAGTTGGCCGTGAACTCTTCGAGCGCGGCTTTGATGCCCGCCTCGACATCCTCGGTGAGCGCCTTCTCCTCGCGGATCTTCGCAAGCAGGTCTTCTTTCGAGCTGTGCAGGAAAGCGAGCAGCTCCTTCTCGAAGCGCGTCACGTCCTTGGTTGCGATCCCGTCGAGATAGCCCCGCGTGCCGGCATAGATGACGACGACCTGCTCTTCCATCTGCAGCGGCGAGAATTGCGGCTGCTTCAGAAGCTCGGTGAGGCGTTCGCCGCGGCCGAGCAGCTTTTGCGTCGCCGCATCGAGGTCGGAGCCGAACTTCGCAAACGCCGCCATCTCGCGATACTGGGCGAGCTCGCCCTTCATGG
>CAYYNG010000441.1:0-2248 GCA_964472435.1 uncultured Hyphomonadaceae bacterium
CGCGGGCCGGCGGGCTCTCGTTCCTGCGCGAGATCAATGACCAGCAGTGCCGCTTCAACTCGCAAGTCCTGGAAATGCATGTGCGCTGCTGCCGGGCTGGGGAAGCCCTGCCCGATCAAACGGCGAGCCTTGCCCCGGAGACCGGCTACTAGCGGCCGATTTGCACCCATCGCCGTTTCCTGGCTAGCTGTCTGAAAGACAACGCAAACCAGGAGGCGGGGATGACGAGATGGGCGATAATCGGCGCAGCAGCGCTTTGCGCAAGCGCGGCCGCCGCGGCGCAGGACACAGACGAAAAACCCCGTTTCACGGCTGAGCGGGTCTTTGATCTCGAATACGCCGACGACCCGCAAATCTCGCCCGACGGCGGCGCCATCGTTTATGTCCGCCGTTCGATGGATCGGTTGACCGACCAGGTCCGCGGCGACCTTTGGACCATCGACACCCGCTCGGGCGCACATCGCCCGCTGGTCACTGGCGGCGCCTCGACGGGCGGTCCGCGCTGGTCGCCCGACGGGTCGAAGCTTCTCTACACCACCTCAAGCGACGGTAAGCCAGAGCTTCGTATCCGGTTCATGGATACGGGCGACAGTTTCTCCCTCGCCCAGTTCGAGCGCCCGCCGAACGGGGCGGTCTGGTCGCCCGACGGCGAGACCATCGCCTTCACCATGTTCACGCCCGGCGAGGCGCCGAGCTTCGCAACGCCGCCATCGCCGCCAAAGGGCGCCGAGTGGGCCCCGCCGGTGCGCGTCTTCGACGACGTCACCTACCGCTTCGACGGCCGAGGCTATCTCGAAGAAGGCGCGACGCATGTCTTCACCCTCGCCGCCGAGGGCGGCGCGCCGCGGCAGATCACCGAAGGCGAAGTCGATTTCGGCGGCGTCGCCTGGCTCGATGACGACACGCTGCTCGCTGTCGCCAATGAAGCGGAAGACCGCGACCTCGACCCGATCGAGTCCGAGATCATCGCCATCGAACTCTCGGATCTGTCGCGCACAACCCTCACAACCCGCGACGGACCGGACGGCGCCCCGCAAGCTTCGCCCGACGGGGAACTGATCGCCTATCTCGGCTATGATGACGAATTGCGCGCTTACCAGCAGAACAATCTCTACGTCATGAACGCCGACGGCTCCGAGCCGCGCGCGCTGACGGCCGATTACGATCGCGGGATCAGTCGGTTCTACTGGCGGCCCGACGGGCGGGCGCTGATCGCCCAGGTCGAAAACGCCGGCGAGATCGATCTCGTCTCCATCGCCCTCGACGGCGAGGTCGAGACCATCACGTCCGGCCTCGGCGGCACCAGCTTTGGCCGCCCCTATGCCGGCGCGGCCTTCTCCATCTCCGAAGAACGCCGGCCGACCATCGCCTACACCGCAAATATGATCGACCGGCCGTCCGAGGTCGCAGTCATGGGCCGGAATGTCGAAGACCGGGTGCTGACTGATCTTAACGCCGATCTCCTCCCCAATCTCGCCATGGCGCCGATTGAAGAGATCAAAGTCGCCTCCTCCCATGACGGGCGGGAGATCGAGGCCTGGGTCGCCCTGCCGCCGGACTTCAGGGCCGACGGCTCCTTCCCCATGATCCTGGAGATCCATGGCGGGCCCTTCACGATGTACGGGCCTTACTTCTCGGCCGAGATCCAGCGTTACGCCGCCGAAGGCTATGTCACGGTCTATGCGAACCCGCGGGGGTCCACCGGCTATGGCGAAGCGTTCGCCCAGCTGATCGACCTTAACTATCCGGGCGAGGACTATGACGACCTGATGAGCGTTGTCGATGATTTGATCGCCCGGAACTATGTCGACGCCGAGCGGCTCTTCGTCACCGGCGGGTCGGGCGGCGGCGTCCTCACCTCCTGGATCGTCGGCAAGACCGACCGGTTCGCGGGCGCCGCCACGATCAAACCGGTCATCAACTGGTTCACCATGGCCCTGACCGGCGACATCGGCGCCTTCGTCCGCCGTCACTGGATCCGCGAGGACCCCTGGGAGAACCCGGACGCTTACTGGAAGCTCTCGCCCATTTCCCTCGTCGGTAATGTGACGACCCCCACGCTCGTGATGGTGGGCGAGGAGGATTGGCGCACGCCGACCTGGGAGGCCGAGCAGTTCTATGGCGCGCTCAAGCTGCGCGAGGTGCCGACGGCCCTCATCCGCATCCCGGGCTCTCCCCACTATATCGCCGGCCGTCCGAGCCGTTTGATCGCGATGGCCGATTATATCATGGGCTGGTTCGCGAAACA
>CAYYNG010000442.1:0-2229 GCA_964472435.1 uncultured Hyphomonadaceae bacterium
CTCGCCCGGATCCGCATCGATCGGCTGGCGAAGGCGGAGGCCGCCGGCGCGGCCATCTTGGTCAATGAAAAGCAGGTCACGTTCGAAAAACCCGATTGGCTTCAAAGCGAAATCGCCGCACTTTCGGGCGATGGCTGACGCTCCCACTCTCGCCTGCGCCTGGGCCCCAGCGGACGATCCGCTCTATCGCCATTACCATGACGCCGAATGGGGCGTGCCGGAGCGCGACGCCCGCGCGCTCTGGGAGAAGCTGCAGCTCGACGGCATGCAGGCGGGCCTCTCCTGGATCACCATCCTGCGCAAGCGCGAGACGATGCGGGCGGAATTCGATGGCTTCGACCCAGAACGCCTCGCCCAATGGGACCAGCCGCGCATCGACAAGGCGCTTCTCAATCCCGGCGTCATCCGCAGTCCGAAGAAAATCGAGGCCTTGATCGGCAACGCCCGCGCCTTCCTCGACCAGGCCGACAAGGGCGAGGATTTCTCCGACTGGATGTGGGCCTATGTCGGGGGGGAGCCGATCGTCAATCAGTGGACGAATTATCGAGACGCGCCGACGAAGACCGCGCTTTCGGAACGTCTGTCCAAAGACCTTAAGACGCGCGGCCACAAATTCTGCGGACCGGTGATCGTCTACGCCTTCATGCAAGCCGTCGGCATGATCAACGACCACGAAATCGGCTGTCCGCGGCGGCTGGAAATTCAAAGGGGATAGGATGAAACGGCTGATCATCGCACTGGCTGCGGCCGCGCTCGGCGGGTGCGCCTCGATTTTTCAAGCGGCCTATGACGATCAAACGCGAGCGCAATGCGAAGACATCGTCGACGCCGGAGCGCGCAACGACTGTTTGCGCGATGCTCAACTCAGGGAGGCGGAACGCGACGCACTCAAGCGCAACTGACCTGATTGTGCGCCGCGACGGGCTCGACCGGGGGCGCCCGCGGGTCTAGGATCGCTCGAGTCGGATTTTGCGGGTCGATTCAGGGGCCCGGCCAAGGACGAACCATCATGAGCAAACCGGTGATCTCCGCGACGGGCCTTTGGACCCCGTCAGAGAGCGTATCGAATGAAGAGCTGGTCGCCAGCTACAACGCCTGGGCCGACCTTTGGAACGCCCGCCACGCCGACGAAATCGCCTTGGGCGAGGTCGAAGCGAAACCTCACTCTTCGGTCGAATTCATCGAGAAAGCGTCGGGCATCAAGTCGCGTTACGTGATGAACAAGTCCGGCGTCGTCGATCCGGAGATCATGGCGCCCCGCATTCCCGAGCGCCCGAACGAAGAGATATCGGTCCTCGCTGAGATTGCCGTTCACGCCGCGAACGAAGCGCTGGAGCGCGCCGGCCGCGACCCCGAAGATGTGGGCGCCGTTCTCTGCGCCGCCTCCAACATGCAGCGCGCCTATCCCGCCATGGCGGTGGAGGTTCAGGACGCACTCGGCATCGGCGGCTTCGGGTTCGACATGAACGTCGCTTGCTCCTCGGCGACCTTCGGCATCCAGACCGCTGCGGATTTCGTCCGCTCAGGCAGCGTCCGGTCGGTTTTGATGGTGAACCCGGAGATCTGCTCGGGCCACCTCAACTTCACCGACCGCGACAGCCATTTCATTTTCGGCGACGTTGCGACGGCCGTACTGGTCGAGGCTGAGGACATGGCCCCGGCCGGCCACTGGACGATCCTGGGCACGCATCTGAAGACCCGGTTCTCGAACAATATCCGGAACAATTTCGGCTTCTTGAACCGCACGGCGCCAGAGGGGATCGACCAGCCAGACAAGCTCTTCATTCAGGAGGGGCGGAAGGTGTTCAAAGAGGTCGTTCCGCTCGTCGCCGACATGATCCAGGGCGAGCTTGACCGGCTGAACCTCGCGCCGGGCGATGTAAAGCGTTTCTGGCTGCACCAGGCCAACGCCAACATGAACCGGCTCATCGCCGCCAAAGTCCTCGGCCACGAGGCGAGCGAAGACGAGAGCCCCACGGTTCTAGACGAATATGCGAGCACGTCCTCAGCGGGGTCGGTCATCGCGTTCCACAAGCACTCGGCCGATTTCGAGCCCGGCGACAAAGGCCTGATCTGCTCCTTCGGCGCAGGGTATTCCGCGGGCGCCGTATTCGTTGAAAAAACCACCTAGTTGTCGTGCGGAATTTGACGCCAATCAATGCGGCGTCAGGCCAAAGCCCTAGTCTGCGACCTGATGGGAGCAAACTATGCGCATACGGCACGGCGACT
>CAYYNG010000443.1:0-2228 GCA_964472435.1 uncultured Hyphomonadaceae bacterium
CGACAGGAGCTGGGCGAGGGTTTGGACAAGGGTCGCGTCGGACACCGACTCCGCACGCGCCTGTTCGATAACGAGATCGAGGGCGGTGATGAAGGCGTCGGGGCTCGCCTGCAGCTCCCGCGCGCGGATCGCGTCGGAATAGGTTGGATCGGGCGCGACGCCGCCGCTTCGGCCGCGCTGGAGATTAGAGGAGTCGATCCGGTAGCCGCGCACACGGTAGAAGACCGTCGCCGGCCCTGTGAGCGATCGGCGCTGAAAGGCCAGACGATCGCCCGTTTCGTCGCTCGATTCTAAGACCCCGAACCCGGGGGCGACAACGTCCTGATCCACCACCACGAAGCGGCCAGAATCCCGAGGCGTCGCCGCCTCGACCGAGACAGGGCCGCCCCGGCCGGCAAAGGAGATGCGCGCTTCGAGATAGTATTCCGACTGCGTCGTGTCCGGCGACAATGGAAAATCGAGCGCAGTGGCTTTGTAAATGAAAAGGCTGATCGCCGCGGCGAGCAACAGCCCGACGACGATAAGGATTTGAAGTCTAAACATGTCGGCCCCCGGCCCTGATCAATTGATCAGTGGGCGTTTTAGCGCAGACGGCGCAATCAACAATCCGGTTCGACAGTGTAGATAACGTCAGGGTTCACGGCGATGTCGCCGCGATCGAGCATATCACGCCCAATCAGCAAGGGGTAATTGAAGCCGCTGCGGTCGGCGAGGCTGACATCGCCCGTGACGACAAGGCCGGCGATGCAAAGGGTCATTTGCACGACCGGCCGCAGGTCAACCCCGCCGTCTTTCAGTTTGATCGCCACCATGCGGACCACTTCGCGCTCGATGATCCGCTCTTCGCCTTCTTCATTGGAGATCCGGAAGACGATAGACTGGGGTTCTTCGGCCGGGGCGTCTTCGTCGTCGGCCGCTTCCTCGGCTTCATCGTCGGGGTCGCTTTGTTCATCATCGTCGCTGTGATCGATCTCTATATCATCGGAGACTTCGCTAAGGATCTCCGCATGGATCGCCGACGTCTTCGCCCCCGTATCGAGTTTGGCGTCCATGCGCAGGCCGACCGACATCTCGGTTGCGTGCTCCAGCCAGCCGAGAATGTGCAGCTGTTCGTCCGCGCCGGCGATCGCGACTTGGCCGAGCATAAGCGCAGCCGCGGATGCGCGCAGCGCGCGAGCGAATTCGAAAGTCATCATCACACCTCGTTTTGTCATTTGCGCCCGCGCGGACCGCTGGCGTCCTATCCCCAAATGCGCGGGCGTGGCAAGACGATCCCAGCCCCGAGCGGGCTCTCTGCCCAAGCCCGGGCTATAGGGGCGGCAAACGTGGTCAAACCTTGACGGAAAGCGGATTATTCAGCGCGCCGTCGCCCGCCCGGCACGATAAATTCGATGCGCAGTCCGCTCGGCTCATAAACCATCATATGCCTGGTCGGTCCGTCGCCAAGGGGCTCGGGTGCGAATTCGATCCGTACGTCAGGGCGCGCCGAGAGGTCGCGATGAAGCGCCTCCAGAGCCTCAAGGTCGGGCAGCGCGATGGCGAGGTGGTGGAGGCCGAGATTGGTTTTCCGGTCGAAGGGCGTCGCGGTTTCAGGGTCGGCCGCGCGCCAGAGCGTCAGGAACAACGCGCCGTCGGTCACGAACACCGAAGGATAGTCCGGGTCGCCGCCAGCAACCCGCCAGCCAAGCGCTTCTGTGAAAAAGGCGACAGATGCGTCGAGATCGCCAACCGTCAGTCCGAGATGATGGACGCCTCGGGTGATCGCCGCGGGTTGAGCGTGATCTTGCGCGAGCGCCGCGGCCGAGGCCCCCGCGACGACGAGGGCGGCGAAAAGAACGAAACGAGGCATAGACGGCTCCAACCGGTGAGACGACCGCCGTTGGTGACATGGTTTGAGAAGCGCCTAAAGTGGCGAACCCGAAGAAATCGAGATCCCGAATGACAACAGAGATGACCCGCGTGGCGCTGGCCAGGTATTGCGACGGTTTGCCGGAGACGGATGATTTCGCGGTGGAGACCGCGCCCCTGCCGGCGCCGAAGGACGGCCAGTTCCGCGTCCGCCACGTGTGGGCCTCGGTCGATCCCGGCGGACGGGCGGCGCTGTCGGGTCGCGACAGCTATACGGCAGCCCAGAAGATCGGCGGGACCATCGGCGGGTTCAATGTCGGCATTGTTGACGCATCGAACCATTCTGATTGGCCGGTGGGAACCAAGGTCTTCTGCGCCGC
>CAYYNG010000444.1:0-2226 GCA_964472435.1 uncultured Hyphomonadaceae bacterium
CGGATCATTGAAGCCAGCATGGAAGGCGCAAACTGGCCCGCGTCTATCGCGTGATCCGGAGATCGGCGATCGACGTCGCGATGGCTTGGAAGTCCTGGGAGAGCTCTTGGCTCGTCGAGGGATCGAAGGCGAATTCATCCCCCGACGCGCAGTATTCCAGGATCGTCCGACCGTCGCTCGCGGGCTGGGCGTTCGCCGGCACGCCGAACTCGATCGTGTAGATCAGGATATTGGTTTGATCCTTGATCGCATCGCAGAGACGTTCCGAGCGCCCGACGGCGTCCTCGTTCAGGTCCTCCGTCGTCGGGTGCTCGTCGTTGAAGTCGCCATCGGTCATGATGACCAGGGCTTTCGCGGTGTCCGGCTCGTCATAGGCGTGCGGCTCGGATCCCGACCCCCAGACGCTGCTCCAGTTCGGCGACAGGAGGTACCAGCCCCAGGCGATGCCGACATGCCCGCCGGTGCCGCGGCTCACCGTGCCTGTGTTGAGCGCGCCGACATAGTCGTTAAGCGCGGTTTCGTTATTCGTGATCGGCAGCGGCGTCTGCTCTTCACACTGCCAATACCGGGGCGTGTAGACGTCGCTAACGGCCTGATTTTCAAAGTTCGTCGCCGGGCTGTCGGGGAAATCGACCGACTCGAACCGGTCGGCGCCGCCATTGATCGCCGCGACGCTCGCGTCTTGGTTTTCGGGTTCGAACGCCTCCCATTCAGGTCCGCCGGCCCCGACGAAGGAGAGGGGATTGGTCGTGCTGGGGAGCGCGTCGGTGTCGGCGTTGGGCCCTTGGCGCTCGAAAACGCAGGTGCTGCGCAGGGGCCCGCTCTGCGGCGTTCGTAGGACGGGATTTTCGTCGAGGAAGGCGTCTTCAAGATCCTCGATCGCCTCCTCGCGCGCCGCTTCCAAGGCTTGGCGCTCTTCGATGATGTCCTCGCGCGCTTCGTTCGCGTCGTCGAAATCGTCCAGCGCATCCTCGTGGCGCTCGCGTGCGATGTTCCGGTCGCGGCGGCGTTCGCTTTGGCTGCAGCCCGGCGCCTCGCCGGAGCGGTTGCGGTTCGTCCGCAAACGGCCGCCATTATTAAGACCGCGGTCGAACGTGTTGAAGCACGGCAAGTCATCGATCTGAATGAAGTCTTCGGTCAGCTCGACCGGCGGCACCTCCGGCGGCTCCTCGAAGGGCGGCAGCTCATCGGGGAACTCGAACTCGTCGTTCGGGTCCGCGTCCGCGAATTCCCGAAGGTCGGCCTCGGTGATGTCGGCGCGGGTCCGGTCCCGCGCGCGTTCGTAGAGAAAGTTGCGGTTGGCGGACTGGCCGGTGACGGCGTTGAAGAACGGGCCGGCGTTGACCGCATGGTTATAGGTGACGATGCCGATGCGCACGTCGTCATTCGTGTCGGCGTCTTGCGGCAGGATCGTGTCGATCGCCTCGAGCGCGGCGACCCTTAGCGCATCGATCCGTCGCGTCGTGTCGGAGCTCGACACTTGACTGGACATCGAGCCGGAGACGTCCAGCACGAACGCGACGTCCAGAAGGCCGATGCCGAAAATGGCGGAGGAGCTGACCGTGAAGTCGAACTCATTGTTCCGCGGGTCGCTGATGTGCGAGATGATGGTGCGCTGGACGCAATCCACCTCGCCGGTGATTTCTTCGTCTTGGTCGCTGAACGTCACGCGAACGTCGCCGTTCACGCCGCATTGAAGGTTGGGCACGTTGACGGCCGCCGTGGCGTAGAATTGGTCGTTGATCATTTGGCGGACGGTGGCCTCGTCGGCGCCCTCTTGCCGGGCGCGCGTGCCGGCGACAACCGCCGCGTCGAGTGTTGCGAGCACCTGTTCCCGCGTTGTTTGGGCCATCTGGAAGTCGATGGCGAGCCCGACCACGCCAAGGATCGGAATAATCGAAAGGGCCGCGATCATGGCCACGTTCGCGGAGGTGTCGCGCAAAAAGCGCTTAAAAGGATGAAGGTATGTCGACGCGCGCATGGAAACCGCCCTGTCCGAAAATGACGTAATCCCGATCCTTCTAGGCGATCGCGGTTGCTTCGAGGTTTGGAGCGGCGCGTCAATCAACCCGTTGGGTTTAAGGTTTTGTTCAGAAGCTTCGCGCCCGGGCGCTTGAGGCCCGGCGCCCGACGGGCGACACTTCACAAAGACGAAGTGAGTCGCGAAAGGGGCCGCAGGCATGCGCCAATACCTCGACCTGTTGCGGGATGTTTTGGAGAACGGCG
>CAYYNG010000445.1:0-2220 GCA_964472435.1 uncultured Hyphomonadaceae bacterium
GAGCCCTCCGGCGCGTTCGCCATCAGATACCAGCGCCAGTAATCCGCAGGCAGAAGATCGAGCGCCTGGTCCATGAAGACGCCGCGCTTTTCCGAGGTCGAGAACTTCCCGCCGTGCCAGGTGACCCAATTGAAGGCCTTGAGCCGGTCGACCAGTTTCCAGGGCTCTTCCGAGCCGAGGATCGTCGCCGGAAAGCTCACCGTGTGGAAGGCGACATTGTCCTTGCCCATGAACTGGACGTACTCGACATCCCCGGCCCCGCCATCGGTACGCCACCAGCGCCGCCAAGCCTCGGGCTCGCCGGACGCCGCCGCCCAGTCCTGGGTCGCGGCGATGTATTCGATCGGCGCGTCGAACCAAACGTAGAAGACCTTCTCTTCGAAGCCTTCGCGGATCGATCCGTCGGGCGCGGTCACCGGCACACCCCAGCTGAGGTCCCGAGTGATCGACCGATCCCGCAAACCTTCGTCGAGCCATTTATTGGCGATGGATTTCGCAAGGCTCGGCCAATTCTCCGCCGCGTCGACCCAGGCCTGGATCCGATCTTCCACCTTTGATTGGAGGAGAAAAAGGTGCCGGGTCTCCCGCACTTCGAGATTGCGGCTGCCCGAGACGGCCGAATAGGGCGCGCGCAAGTCGGTGGGATCCAAAAGCCGCCCGCAATTGTCGCACTGGTCGCCGCGCGCTTTTTCAAATCCGCAATGGGGGCAGGTCCCCTCGACATATCGGTCCGGCAGGAACCGGCCGTCATCGATGGAATAGACCTGCTCGGAGACCCGCTCTTCGATGAGCCCGTTCGCCTCGAGAACATGGGCGAAGACCTGGGTCAGGCTGTGGTTGGACGGCGCCGACGAACGGCCGAACCAATCATAGGAGAGCGCGAACCCCTCGCCTGCCGCGCGCTGGATGTCATGCTGTTCAGCGCAATACGCCTCGACCGACTGTCCCGCCGCCTGGGCCGCAAGCTCCGCCGGCGTGCCATGTTCGTCTGTCGCGCAGATATACAGCACCTCGTGACCCATGAGCCGCATCGCCCGGGCGTAGACATCGGCCGGCAACATCGAGCCCGCCAAATTGCCGAGATGTTTGACGCCGTTGATATAAGGCAGCGCCGAGGTGACGAGAATGCGCCGCGCGGAGGCCGGTTGGGTCATGCAATAGGGCTCGATCAAAACAAAAAGGGGACGCGCTCTTTCGAGACGCGTCCCTCATACCTGCGCAGGCGGGAAAGAAAAGGAAAGGTCCGGTCCCTTAGCTGATGAAAGCCGGCTCCGCCTCGATCCGGACCTGGACCCGGCGATCGGCGAGGCCGCCGCGGCGGTCGACGCCTTCAACGGCGACCGAGGTGTCCCGCGCCATCAGGCCGGCGTCGTGGAAGGCCGCGAGCACCGCCTCCACCCGGGCGCCGGCCAAGTCGGCGTCCGGCGCCACAGCCGTCAGCTCGATGACGGCGCATTCGGCCAACATGTCGGCCGCCGCATCCACCGCCCGGCTGGCGGCCGGCGTCAGACCCGCCGTCTCCGGCGGAAAATAGATGACGAGATCAGTCGGCTCGCACAGCGGGGCATAGTCGGCTTGCGCGGGCTGGGCCGAGGCGGCTCCGAGAGCCAGCGCGCCCGCCGCGGCGAGGGTCAAGGATTTGCTGAACATGCGAACGCCCTTCCATTGCTCTGACAGGTGGTAGGATGGCGATCGATTCTGGCGAAACGTGGCCGGCCCGGTGGCGAATGGGGCGGGGCCGAGGTATTCGCAAGACATCTTGCCCCGCCCGCCGGGCCGGCGTAAACGGCTCCCCTGGGCCGGCTTAGCTCAGCTGGTAGAGCGGCTGATTTGTAATCAGCGGGTCGGCGGTTCGAGTCCGTCAGCCGGCACCAGAAAACAAAAGACTTTTTTGGAAAATTGAGGCTTGGGGAGGCTCCGGGGTTGCAGCTGGGGTTGCAGATCGCAAACGGGGTTGCGGCCCGGCATCCTGGCCTGGTGATTCGGTAGGTTGACGGGATTGCTGCGCCTCAGCGCTGATAGGTCTGGCGCGGCTCACCGGCGATCCAGGCTTCGACTTCGCCACGCTTCCAGCGCACGGCCGTTCCGCCAAGCTTGATCGGTGCGGGGAAAAGATCCGCCTTCACCTTGCGCCAGAGCGTGGTGCGCGAGCGGTAGCCGGTCACAGCCAGGACCTCGCTGGCTGTCATCAGGCGCTCCATGGCGAGCCTCCTCAAGCCT
>CAYYNG010000446.1:0-2219 GCA_964472435.1 uncultured Hyphomonadaceae bacterium
GATATGCGTGATGGCGGCCAATAGAGCTAATCGCGTCCGCGCGGAGAGGTTCGCCACATCGTCGAGGACGCCGATCGTCAACGCCGCCGCGCAGAAAAAGACAAGCGGCCAAAGGTCGTGGTCCGACAGATGACGCTGAACGTCCTCGACTCCATGTCCCGGCTCCAGCGCCGTCCAAATAAGGCACCCGCAGGCGATCGCACCGGCGATCGCCACCCCGCCTGACGTCGGCACCGGCGCTTTCTGGGTCTTCCGCGCCTCGGTCGGCGCGTCGAGGATGCCGACCCTGGAAACCGCCCAGCTGAGCGCGATCGACACCGCCGTGACACCGAGCGCAACCCCCGCCAGGGTCTCAACGGGGCTCATGCCCCGCCCAACACTGTAGCAACGACCCACCACCGAGGGCGCGCGTCCGAAAGCGCCTTCGCGGCCGCCCGCGCCTCGGCCTCGGTCTCGAACAAGGCGAAACAGGTCGACCCCGACCCCGACATGCGAGCCGTCCTCGCGCCTGAAAGCCTCGCCATCAAGTCGAGGGTCTCGCCGATCGCCGGGACGAGATCAATCGCCGCCGCCGTCAGGTCGTTGCGGGTTTCAGCCAACGCGGCGAAGAGCGCGCCGAGCGATCCGTAGCCGCTCGCCGGCCGCTCGGCGAAGCCCGCCCCGCCGCCCCGCGCATCGAACCGCTGAAACACGGGGCCTGTGGGACAGGAAACGCGCGGGTTCGCCAAGACGCAAGGAACGGCCGTCCGCAACAAACACGGCACGATCCGTTCCCCTTCACCGCGCATGTAGGCGGCGACGCCGGCGAGCGCCACGGGCACGTCGCCCCCCAAGGTCGCCGCGATCGCGGCGAGATCGGCGGCCTCATGCACGCCCCAGAGCTCCGCCAACAGCGCTAAGGCCGCCGCGGCGTCCGCCGAACCACCGCCGAGGCCCGCGGCCACGGGCAGCGTTTTTTCAAGCTGCAACGCCGCGCCTTGGTCGACCTTGGCGGCGGCCTGGAGCGCGCGGGCGGCGCGGAATGCGAGATTGTCGGCGATCGGACCGGCGGCCTCGCCGGTCGGACCGGACACCTCGAGCGATAACGCGGGCGCCGGCCGAACGGTCAGTCGGTCCGCCGCTTCGGGGCCGGCGAACACGACAAGGGAGTCCAGCGGATGCCGGCCGTTCGCCTGGACCGGCCCGACATGGAGATAAAGGTTCACCTTGGCCGGCGCGAACCGGGCCCGGTCGGCCGCCCTCAAGGATTTGCAGCGATCACGGGCGCGGGCGCGGCGACGGGCTCGGCCCACCGGTCGTTCGGCAGTCCTTCGGTCAGCTTGATCAAGATCTCGCTCTCGCGGCCGGCGTTCGGCTTCAGGTCAAGCGCGCGGGTCCACTGGAATTCCGCCTCGACGCGGCGGCCGACCCGCCAATAGGCGTCGCCCAGATGGTCGTTGAGCGTCGCGTCGCCAGGCGACAGCTCCACCGCGCGCTCCAGATGCCGAACCGCGTCGTGATACCGGCCGAGCTTGTAGTGGGCCCAGCCGAGGCTGTCGATGATGGCGCCGGACTCGGGACGCAGATCCGCAGCGCGCTGGATCAGATTGAACGCGCGGTCGATATTCTCGCCGCGATCGACCCAGGTGTAGCCGAGATAGTTCATGACCTCCGGCCGGTCGGGCGCGACGTCCAGCGCGCGCAGCAAGTCGGCCTCGGCCTCGCGCCAACGGCCAAGGCGCTCCCGCGCCGCGCCGCGGGCGTAGAGCAACCGCCAATCGGCCTCGCCCCGCGCCGTGTCCTCGGCGATGATCTCATCAAAGACGCGCTCGGCCCGGGCGTGCTGATCGAGGGAGCGGAACAGGTCGCCGAGCTGGATCTTGAGATCACGGTCCGGCTGGGCGGCGAGCGCCGTCTGAGCAAGCGTGATCGCCTCGTCGTCGCGCCCCTCGCGCCGCAGCGCCCAAGCGATCTGCCCCAGGGCGGACGCGTAGAAGGGCGCGCCCGCGGGCACAGCGGCGAGCACCTCGATCGCTTCGTCGCGGCGTCCCGCGGTGTCCAACGTGTCGCCAAGGAGCGCGCGCGCCGCGTCGAGCTGCGGGTCGAGCGCGAGCGCTAAGGTGAAATAGGCGCCGGCGATGTCCGTTCCGCTTTGCGCGGCCAGCACAGCGGCGGGGGCGTAGACGACCCGCGCAGCGCCCTCGGCCAAGGTCGGACGGAGCGGACGGACCGGCCGGCCC
>CAYYNG010000447.1:0-2218 GCA_964472435.1 uncultured Hyphomonadaceae bacterium
CGAAACCCTCGCCCGCGCCATCGCACTTTATAAAACCCATCGCGCGCTTCTGCATTCGGGGGATCTTGTCCGGCTGGAGACGCCGCCGCACCTCAGCGCCGTGGGCGTCGTCGCCGCGGACCAGTCCGAAGCGCTGATGTCCTGTGCGTGCGTCGCGAGCTATCGAACCACGCGGCCGGGGCGGGTGCGTTTCGCCGGCCTCGCGCCGGACCGCAGCTACCGCCTCGACCGGGGCTGGCCGACGGAAAAGGCGCTCACCGACGGCTCGCCCGTCTCCGGCGCCTATCTTATGTCGGCCGGCCTCGAGCTGCCTTTAATGGCGCCCGAGACCGGCCTGATCTTTCACTTCGTCGCGGCGGGTTAGGCGGATTTCGCCTCGCCGTACCAGTCGACGTTCCGGGTCATCCACATGGTGAGCGCGATGGCCGCAAAGCTCGCAAGCGCGCCGGCGAGCAGCGCTTGGCCCTCGGCCCGCATCAGGATGTAGATGAGCCCGTAGATGCCCGAGAGCACCAAGAGCGCCCGTAAGCCATAGCCCGCCGACCGGAACACCGCCCCGGCATAGGCGGCGATCAGCGTGATCGTCATGCCGGCTGCGATGGCGAAGGCGAGATCGAAACTCAGCACCTCTGAAAAGGCGAGCAAGAGAAGATAAAAGATCGTCTGAGCGAGCCCGACGAGGACATATTGCGCCGGGTGCGCCCGCGCGCCGCTTGTCACCTCGAAGAGGAAATAGGCGAGGAACACAAAGCCGATGAACATCGCGCCGTATTTCAAGGCGCGCTGAACGCTTTGATAGGGGTTCGCTTCGCGAATAAAGCGCACGGCCATGTCGCGATGGTCCCAATTCGTCACGTCATAGATGTCGCCTCCGGCCGTCGCCCCCGGAATGCCGCGGGCCAGATAGGGCACGCGCCACTCCGCTGTGAACCCCGAAGCGTCCGGGTCGCCGGCTGTGTGCGCATCGGGCAGGAAGCCGCCCGTGAAGCTCGGATCGTCCCAATTGCTGGCGAGCGACGCCGTCGTCTCTTTCGCAAAAGGGCCGAAGGCGAGTCGCTGCGCGCCCGAGATCCGCATCGTCGCCGTCGCCTCGATCGGGCCTTCCGCGGCTTCTAGATCGGGCAAACGCCCGCCGGCCAAAGCCACCCCGGCATTGGGCGCGATACGGTAGCCGCCGCCCTCCGGCGCGTGCGCCTGGCCGGCGGGCTCTATCGCTATGCTGCGTCCGCCAAAGGTCAGCGCGAACGCCTCCTTCACACCGCGCGTATCGCTGACGCCCATATAGATCCCGGCATCGGCCCAAATCGGGTCGGCGTCGGCGGGGACGGCCTGGCGCAGCGCCGCTGGGTCGAACCGGGCGCTGAAGCGCAGATCGGCCTCGAAGACCGGGACGAGATGGATGCCCCGCTCCCGTTCCTCGACGGCGACCTCGGCCGTGACGGCGCCCGTCTCTGCATAGGCGACCGCGACCCCGTAGACGAGGGCGTCGGGCTTTTCCGGATTGGGCGCGCGGGCGTAGGGCACGGCGAGGACGGGGCCGAGGGCCGTCTGCGCGCCGCCCACCAGGCGGCTGACATCGGACACGGCCTGTTCTGCGCCACGCGAGCGCTCATAGACCACGCCGTAAACAAAGAGCGCTGGGATCGCCATCATCAACGCTAGCGCGCAGACAAGGATGAGTTTCAGCCCCGTGGACCGCCGAGGCACATAGGCGCCCAGCGATGGCCCGGCCCCGGCGCGAGGCGCGCCTAGGCCTGGCGAAGTCTCGTCCGTCATGGAAGAGCTCCTTCGATCATGTGTTTTCCGCGAGGCTCTAGATTACAGGGTCGCAAGGGGCGGAACGGAGACGGAGCCGCGTCTATTTCGGGCTAAATGCAGGGCGTTTCCACGACGCGCCTAACCCTTGGATGCGGGGTTATCCTCCAGCACCAAATCGTCTCGATGGATCACGGCGGGCCGGCCCTGATAACCGAGAAGCGCCGGGATATCCCCGGACTGGCGCCCGCGGATCAGACCGATTTCGTCCGATGAGTACGCTGCGAGGCCTTTGCCCAGCGGCTCGCCTCTTGGGCCCTTGATCATGATCGCGGCGCCTCGTTCGAAGACGCCGGAAACGGCGGTCACCCCGACCGCCAGCACGCTTGCGCCATCCGCTACCGCCTTAGCGGCGCCCGCGTCGAGCGCGATCTCGCCATCGGCTTTAAGCCCGCCCTTGATC
>CAYYNG010000448.1:0-2180 GCA_964472435.1 uncultured Hyphomonadaceae bacterium
CGCGGCCGAAGATGAACGGGTCGCCGCGCTTGAGGCGTACGACGCGTTTGCCGTCCCGGGCCGCGGCGATCAGCAGCTCGTGGATCTCCGTTTGCGGGACCAGGTGGTCGCCCTTCGATTTGCCGACGGGCACGCGCTCGGCGTCGCGTCGAACAAGATCCATCACGCCTTCGCCGACGAGTTTGTCATAGAAAACGATGTCGGCGTCCTGGATGAGGCGGAGGGCTTTGAGGGTGAGAAGTTCCGGATCGCCCGGCCCCGCGCCGACGATATGGACAACGCCGCGCTTTTCCGCCGGCCGCGCTAAAACCGCGTCTATTTCGACCCTGGCGCCGGGTATGTCGCCTGCCAGGGCCCGTTCGGCCGCCGGGCCGCGCAAAATCGTCTCCCACGCCTCGCGCCGGGCGTCTTCCGTGGGATAGGCGGCCTTCACCGCGTCCCGATATCCCCGGGCGAGGGCGGCGAGTTCGCCGATCCTTTCGGGCATCAGGGCTTCGAGCTTGGCGCGGATATCGCGAGCGAGCACCGGCGCTGCGCCGCCCGTTGCGACCGCGGCGACGACCTCTCCCCGGTCGAGCATCGAGGGGACGGTGAAGTCGCAAAGCTCCGGCCGGTCGACGGCGTTCACCGGGACGCCGGCGGCTTTGGCGAGCCGAACCGCGGCGCGCGCGGTTTCGTCATCTTCAATCGCGACGATGGCGAAGGCGGCGTCGATCAGGGCGGCGCCGGCGTCCTCGTAGGAGACGCGTTCGACCCTCTCGCCGAATTCCATTTCGAATTCAGGGTCTAACCGCTCGGCGACGACCGCGATCCGCGCCGGGGTCTTGGCGACGAGCCGGGTTTTCCGGCGCGCGTTTTCGCCGCCGCCGAAAATCACGACATGGCGGTCGCTCATGGGGAAGAAGGCTGGGAAGAGGCGCAATGTAGGGACATCCAATGCTGATGCTCGCCCGGATAGATGACGCTTGACCGCTCGCCCGCAACCGGCGAAGCCTAAGACATTCGTTTAGAGAAACTGATCCAATGTCCGATGAAGCCGACCGCGTTCCGCCGCTGAACGCCCTGCGCGCCTTCGAGGTCGCCGCGCGCCGGTTGTCCTTCACGAAGGCCGCGGAGGAGTTGAACGTTACGCCTGGGGCGATCAGCCAACAAATCCGCCAGCTTGAAGACTATGCCGGGACACCGCTTTTCAAACGGACGGGGCGCTCGGTCCTTTTGACGGACGCAGCCCAGGCGGCCCTACCGATGGTCCGCGAAGCCTTTTAAAAGATTGTGGAATCTGGGCGGGTCATGCAGGCCCCCGCCCGCAAGGGCCGGGTGATGGTCTCCTGTGCGCCGTCTTTCGCCGCGAAATGGCTGGCGCCGCGGCTCGACGCCTTCCACCGCGGGCATGAGGGGATAGAGGCCTGGATCTCCGCCGACATGGGGCTTACCGATTTCTCGGTGGCCGACGCCGATATCGCGATCCGTTATGGCAAAGGCGTCTATGACGGGCTGAAATCCGAACTTCTCTTGGACGAGACGGTGGTGCCGGTCTGCTCGCCGGGGCTCGCCTCCGGCGCGAACGCTATCCGCCGTCCCGTCGACCTGGCCGACCACACTCTCCTGCACGATGAAAGCCCCGAAAACGACCCCTCGTGCCCCGATTGGGCCAGCTGGCTCGCCGCCCGCGGCGTGGCCGGCGTCGATCCCGGCCGGGGGCCGCGGTTCAACCAGGCGATCCTTGTTCTGGAGGCGGCCCTGTCCGGCCAAGGCGTCGCCCTCGCCAAGCAAGCGGTGGCGCAGGCGGACCTCGCCGCGGGCCGCTTGGTCGCCCCCTTCGCGGACGGCTCGACCCCGATCGATTTCGCCTATTGGCTTGTGTGGCCGAACGGACGCCACCTCAGCCCCGACGTTCGGGCCTTCATCAAATGGCTCAAGGCCGAGGCTCGCGCCAGCGAGGTGATCGGGGTTTGATCCCGGTCGGCGCAAAGGCTTCAGAAATTCTAAAAAGGCCATGACCGGGCTTGTTAAGGTCGGCGTTACGGGACATGTCACGCCCCGTCGCCGAAAGAGAGCCGTTCCGCCTATGACCGCCCAAGCCGCCGTGAAACCGAACCCCAACGCGCCCACCGCCCAAAAGGTTCTGTCCGTCAAGCACTATACCGACCGCCTCTTCGCCTTCCGCATCGCGCCGCCGG
>CAYYNG010000449.1:0-2174 GCA_964472435.1 uncultured Hyphomonadaceae bacterium
GCGACACCTGCCAGCTGGTCGGCGACGATCTCTTCGTCACCAATCCGGAACGGCTCTCAATGGGCCTCGAAAAGGGCGCGGGCAATGCGATCCTGATCAAGGTCAACCAGATCGGCACACTGTCGGAAACCCTCGACGCCGTCGAGCTCGCCCACCGCCACGCCTTCGCCGCCGTGATGTCCCACCGTTCGGGCGAGACCGAGGACGCGACGATCGCCGATCTCGCCGTCGCGACGAATTGCGGCCAGATCAAAACCGGCTCGCTGTCGCGCTCCGACCGGCTGGCGAAGTACAACCAGCTGATCCGCATCGAAGAAGAGCTCGCCGAGCAAGCGATCTATGGCGGCCGAAGCTTCATCAATGCGTGAGGACGCCGCCGCGCCCTAGTCGAACACCGACCAGCCGGCGGCTTTCGAGAAGTGCTCAAGCGCCGCTGAGCCGGCGAGGGAGGTGCCGGCGGGGTTGAGCGCGGGCGACCAAGCTGCCGCTGCGCCGCGGCCGGGCGAAACGACCAGAACCCCGCCGCCGACCCCGCTCTTGCCGGGCAGCCCAACCCGAAAGGCGAAATCGCCGGAATTGTCATAGTGACCGCAGGTCAGCATGACGGCGTTCACCTGCCTGGCCGTTTTCTCAGAGACGACCGGTTCGCCGGTTTCAGGGTCGCGGCCGCGATCGGCGAGAAAAAGCCCCGCGGCTGCCAATTGGCGGCAGGAGAGGGCGAGGGCGCATTGGCGGAAATAGGCGGAAAGGGCCATCTCAACCGGATGCCGCAGATTGCCGAACGCCGCCATGAAATAAGCGAGGCTGCGATTGCGCGAGCCGGTCTCCGCCTCGGACGCGGCGACGGTCGCATCAATCTCGATCGCGTCGTCGCCCGCGCGATCACGGATGAAGTCTACCAGCTCGGCTAACGTCGCCTCGACAGACCGCCCCCGGAGCAGCCGGTCTGTAACGGCGATCGCGCCGGCGTTGATCAGCGGATTACGCGGGATCCCCCGCTCTGATTCCAGCTGCACGATTGAGTTGAAGGCGGTGCCCGAGGGCTCGCGGCCCACGCATGTCCAAAGCTTGTCCCCTTCCGCCTCGAGCGTGAGCGCAAGGGTGAAGACCTTTGAAATAGATTGGATGGAGAAGGGCGCATCCGCGTCGCCGGCCGAGTACCGCCCGCCGTCGAGCGTTGCGACGGCGAGACCGAGCTTCATTGGATCCACCGCGGCGAGGGCGGGAATGTAGTTCGCGACATTTCCTCGACCGAGAAACGGTCTGGCTGCGGAAATCGCCTCATTCGCGAGGCTCTCAAGATCTTGGGGGCTGTTCATACCGCTCGCTCCATATATCGCGTCGACGCCGCCCCTTGGGTCAGAAGTTCGACTAATGTTCTGATTCTGTTTGAGAAATTAAGCAAGTCTATAGAAAGAATTTGTTTACCAATATCGAGTCTTGATGATTCTGCCCGCTCTAAGGACATCGCTATGGACTCCCGCTCTGCCGGCGCAGCGCTGTCGGCGTTGATGCTGTATTTCGCCTATCACGCGTTCGCCGGCGAGCAGGGGCTCGGCCGGTGGAGCGACATGCAAGCCGAAGCCGAGGCGCTCGAGGCTGAGCTCGCGGGGATCGAGGCGGAGATCGCGCGGTTGCGCTCCGACATCGATCGATTAAGTCCCGGCGGCGTCGATCCAGACTTCGTCGAAGCGCTCGCGCGCGAGAAGTTGGCGTTCGTTTATCCCGACGAGCTGATTTTGATCGAATAACGCCGAAGGGCCTCCTGATCCCGGTTGGATCGTGCTGGACCTCCTCCGCGTGCTGGGACAAAGTGCGCGCGCAACCGGGAGCTGCGCATGGCCGCCACTCAAAAAATCAACCGCAAAAAGCCGGCCGCCTCGAAGGCGCAGCTTTTCGACTATTACCGGGATATGTCTCTGATCCGGCGGTTCGAGGAAAAAGCGGGCCAGCTCTACGGCATGGGAAAAATCGCGGGCTTCTGCCACCTCTATATCGGTCAGGAAGCGGTGGTGGTCGGCATGCAGGCTGCGATTAAGGACGGCGATCAAGTGATCACCGGCTATCGCGATCATGGGCACATGCTGGCCTGCGGGATGGACCCGAACGGCGTCATGGCCGCGCTTACCGGGCGTCGCGACGGCTATTCAAAAGGCAAGGGCGGCTAGATGCAC
>CAYYNG010000450.1:0-2170 GCA_964472435.1 uncultured Hyphomonadaceae bacterium
ATCCTTAAGTTCCGCCAACCTTTCCGGCGTTAAGCGGGGCACGCGGCTGTCGGCCGCCATGCCGGTGTTAGACATTGCCGTGAGGGCCCGTAGCTCAGCTGGTAGAGCAACTGACTTTTAATCAGTAGGTCACAGGTTCGAACCCTGTTGGGCGTACCATTTTCGCTGCTTTCGCCGCTTCAAGGTTTGACGCCGATCAAGGCTTCGGTCTTTGAAACGCGGGATATCTTTTTGCCCTGATGGCCGGACATGGCCAAAGGCGGGGAGGGAGATATGGCACGACGCACAGTCATCGGAGCGACCGTCCTCGCTGCGATTTTGACGACCGCCTGCGCGCCTGCGGCGACATCGGGGCTGGGCTTCACATTGCCCGCGGGCGAGCCTCAGGCCGGCCGGGCCGCCTTTGTCCGCCTCGGCTGCAATTCCTGCCACACCGTCCGAGGGTCGCCGGAATTGCGCCAGGGTGTCGATGAGCCGGAAATGACGGTCCCGCTCGGCGGGACCACGGTGCGCATCGAGACCTATGGCCAGCTCGTCACCTCGATCATCAACCCGTCGCACCGGATCTCCCAGCGCTATCTCGACGAGGTCGTGGAGAAGGGCGGGGCGTCCCGCATGCGGAACTATAACGAGGTCATGACCGTCGCAGAACTCGCTGATCTCGTGGTGTTTCTTCAAGATCAGTACGATGTTTCGAAACCGGAAGAGACGGTCTATCCGCCCTATTACGAGCTATGACGGGGCTGCCTTAGAGCGGGGGCAGGCCGACCAGCCGGCGGCCTTCCTCCGTCTTGATAGAGAAATCCGTCCCGGCGAACGGCGCGCCGGCGTCGGTGCAGAGGAAGGCGACGGCCTCGGCGACCCATTCGGGCGGAACATGGACCGACCAGTCGAGCTGGCTCACGGGATTGATCCCAGAGGCTTTGATCTCGGCCATCATATCGGTCGCCACTGTGCCGGGGCTGAGGCCGACGACGCGCACGCCGCGGCCGCCGACCTCCCGGTGAACGCATTCCGTCAGCTTCTTCGCCGCCGCTTTGGCCGAGCAATAATGGCTCCAGCCTTCGAGCGCCGAGTTCGCCGCACCGGAGCTCATGTTGACGATGACGCCGCCGCCCTGCGCCTCCATGACCGGGATTGCTGTGCGCAGGCCGAAATAAACGCCTTTGAAGTTGACATCGACCGCCAGCGCCCAAGCCTCGGGGTCGCTTTCCGCGAGCCGGGCGATCGGGTCGATCACGCCGGCATTGTTGACGAGAATGTCGAGCCGGCCGAACGCCTCAATGGTCTCGGCGACGGCGGCCTCGAGATCCGCGAACCGGCTGACATCGCCGCTGAAGGCGAGGGCCCGGCCGCCCGCCGCTTCAAT
Organism: uncultured Hyphomonadaceae bacterium; assembly: GCA_964472435.1. GTDB lineage: Bacteria > Pseudomonadota > Alphaproteobacteria > Caulobacterales > Hyphomonadaceae > CAYYNG01. The sequence continues at coordinate 1,370 of CAYYNG010000450.1, forward strand.
CTCTTTGGCGAGCGTCTTCACCCCGCCTTCGCTGCGGGCGAGCAGGGCGACCGCCGCACCCTCGGCGGCGAGCTTCCGGGCGATTGCCGCGCCAATGCCCCGGCTAGCGCCCGTAACGAGCGCAGTTTTTCCTTCGAATTGTCCCATAGCGCAGCTCCCGTCGCGTTACGCGGTCATACGCTGGCGCAACGCCTGCTCGGAAGCCGGCGACTAAGGATATCAGTTATTCACAGGGCGCGGCGGCGCCTAGGCGACGATCGCCGCAGCCGTCTTCGTGCGGACATCGTCCAGCGTGACGTCCGGCGCGAGTTCAGCAAGCTTGAGCCCGCAATCGACCACATCGAACACGCCGAGATCGGTGATGATTCGATCGACGACGCCTTTGCCCGTCAGCGGCAGAGTGCAGGCTTTCAGAAGCTTCGTCTCGCCGGCTTTGTTTGTGTGGTCCATGACCACGACAACCCGCTTCACCCCGGCGACGAGGTCCATCGCCCCGCCCATGCCTTTGACCATTTTGCCCGGGATCATCCAGTTCGCGAGATCGCCGTTTTCAGCGACTTCCATGGCCCCAAGGATAGAGAGATCGATATGCCCGCCGCGGATCATGGCGAAACTGTCGGCCGAGGAGAAATAGGAGGTGCGGTCGAGCTCGGTGATCGTCTGCTTGCCGGCGTTGATGAGGTCGGGATCCACCTCGTTCTCGGTCGGGAAGGGGCCCATGCCGAGCATCCCGTTCTCCGACTGCAGTGTGACGTCCACGCCGTCGGGGATGTAATTGGCCACGAGGGTTGGGATCCCGAT
>CAYYNG010000451.1:0-2162 GCA_964472435.1 uncultured Hyphomonadaceae bacterium
CGGCCGCCCAGAACGCGTCGTTCCAAATACTATAGGCGACGCCGGCATGGGCCGCCACCGCGCCCGCAAGCCCAGCGGCGGCCGCAGCGGCCCCAGGCGCCCATTGCGACGGCGGGGGCAGCCGCCGACCGAATGTCCAGACCGCCCCGGCGGCGAGGCCGGCGCCGACCAGCCCCGTTTCCGCCCAGAGCTCCAAGAGCATGTTGTGCGGATGGCCGGGTACGATCGGAAACGCCGACAGCGCGTCGGGGCTGTCGGGCCAATCAGGGCGATCGGCATAGACCGCCGTCCAGCCGCCCGCGCTTTCGAGGCCATGGCCGACGATTGGGCGTTCGGCGATCTTTTCGATCACGTAACGCCAGCTCCAAAGCCGGGACTGAAAGGAAAGCGGCAGGTCGGCCGCATAGGGGCGAAGCCAAGAAATCAATGCGAACATAATGAGAGGCGCGGCGAGGATGTAGGCGGCGACGAGATCCGCCAGGCGCCGAAACCCGTCTTCGCGCCGCCACAAAACAAGGGCGCCGGCGGCCAGCGATGCGGCGATCGCGAGCTGTGCGCCCTGGGCGTTTGTGAGACCGCACGCGATCAGGGCGAGGACGACGCCGGCCGCAACGCCGAATCGGGCGGCGGGCGATGTCGCGCGCAGCCATAGCGCAACGGCGAGGATCGGCGCGATGAGCGAGAAGATCGCAGCGTTACGGATGAAGTTCTGCGGCTGTTCAAGCACCGGGTCGCTGATCGGGGCGAATAAACGGAGAGCGGCGTCGAGAAAAAGCGCGATCGTGACAACCCCGAGCGCGTGGAGCGCGGCTGCTGCGATCATTGCATGTCTCGGACCCGCGGCCAGCTTCAACCGCTGCGCCGCGCCGAGGGCCGAGGCGCCGGCCAGTGTAATGGCTGTTATCCGAACGATCGCTGCGTCGACCGCGAAGTCGCCCTTAAGAAGATCGCCCGAGAAGAAGGCGGCGTCCGAGGACGACCAGAAGGCCGATGCGCCGGTCCAGACCAAGAGCCCGGCAAGGAGCCAGGCATAGGCGTTCTGCGGCCGAAGATCGCGATGGGACGTGGCGAAGGCGACCCCGCCCGCAAGCGCGATCAGGGGCGAAAACAGAAGGCCGCCGAACAGCGCCGCGGGAACCCAAAGCGCCCACAGCGCTGTTAGTGCATATGAAAACGCCACGCGCCGACCTCGGACCGCCTCGGCCCTGTCTCTACTCGTCGCCGCGTCGCCCGCCAAGCGACCCGTTCAGTCGGCTGCAGCGCGTTTGAGATCCGGGGCCAGCGCTTCGGCAGCGAGCATCGCCGCCGCCGCTTCCAGGCCTGCCGTTTCCTGGGCCTTCGAACCGAAGCGCCGCAGCGCAACGGTGCGGTCTTCGGCCTCCTTCGCCCCGACCACGGCGATGACGGGAACCTTCGCGACGGAATGCTCGCGGACTTTGTAGTTGATCTTCTCCGCCCGGAGATCGGTTTCGACGCGGAGGCCGGCGGCCTTCAGCGCAGCCGCCGCCTCTTTCGCATAGTCGTCCGCCGCTTCGCTGATCGTCGCCACCACGACCTGGGTCGGCGCAAGCCACATTGGGAAGGCGCCGGCGCACTCTTCGATCAGGATTCCGATGAACCGCTCCAGGGTGCCAAGCACGGCCCGATGCAGCATCACGGGCCGGGCCTTCGCGCCAGACTCGTCGATATACTCCGCCCCGAGCCGCTCCGGCAGAACGAAATCGAGCTGCAGGGTCCCGCACTGCCAGGTCCGGCCGATCGCGTCTGTCAGATGGAATTCGAGCTTCGGCCCGTAAAACGCGCCCTCGCCGGGTTCGATCTCATAAGGCAGGCCTGTCGCTTTGAGCGCCGACTCGAGATCGGCCTCGGCGCGATCCCAGATCTCGTCGGCGCCGGCGCGCATGTCGGGGCGCGTGGCGAGCTTCACATTGACCTCTGTGAAGCCGAAGTCTTCGTAGACGCTGTCCAAGAGCCCGCAAAAGCCCTTGGTTTCGTCCACGATCTGGTCTTCGCGGCAGAAAATATGCGCGTCGTCCTGGGTCATTTGGCGCACGCGCATCAGCCCATGCAACGCGCCATGGGCTTCGTTTCGGTGGCAACAGCCGAATTCGGCGAGCCGCAGCGGCAGGTCGCGATAGGATTTCTGTCCCTGCTTGAACACT
>CAYYNG010000452.1:0-2153 GCA_964472435.1 uncultured Hyphomonadaceae bacterium
CAAGGGCGGCGACCCGTTCATCTTCGGCCGCGGCGGCGAAGAATTGGCGGCTCTGCAGGCGGCGGGCGTCGACGCCCATACCGTGCCCGGCGTCTCCTCTGCGCTCGGCTGTGCGGCGTCGGCCGGCCTGCCGCTGACCCACCGCGTCCACGCCCAAACGCTGACCTTCGTCACGGGCCACTCCAAAGCGGGGGGCGCGCCCGACCTGGATTGGAACGCCCTCGCCCGCGCGAACCACACCGTTATCGTCTTCATGGGCGTCGGCACCGCTGCAACGATTTCCGAACGCCTGATCGGCGCCGGACGCGCGCCGTCGACGCCGGTGGCCGTGATCGAGAACGGCACCCGGCCGAACGAAATCCGGGCTTATGGCGCGCTGTCGGAATTGGCGGCCCTGATCGAGCGCCGCGGCATTGTCGGCCCCGCCATTTTGATCATCGGCGAGGTGGCCGCGCTGCCCGCCGAGGCCCTCGCCGCCCTCGCCCAGGAGACCGCCGCATGACCTCCGCCCGGCCGAAACTGAAACCGGAAACGCCGAAAGCGGTGACGGCGTGGAACGCCGCCACCGGCGATGTCGTTTGGATGACCCAAGCGGGCGGCTGGACGACGCGGGCGCGCGAGCTCGGCGTCTTCACCGGAGCCGAAGCGGAAACGAGGCTTGCAGAAGCCGCCGCCGCCGAGGGCGAGGTGACCGATCCTTACTTCATGGAAGTGACGGAGGCGGGCGAGATCGCGGGCCGGGAAACCCTGCGCGAGCGCATCCGCGCCCGAGGGCCGACGACCCATCCGGAATTTGCGAAAGCCGAGGGCTGATCCATGGGCGGTGTTTCGAAACTCACGGTTTATGGAAACTGCGAAAGCGGGAACTGCTGGAAGATCCAATGGATCCTCGGCGCGCTCGAGGTCGACTATGACTGGGTCGAGATCGATATCTTCTCCGGCGAGACGGGGACGGAAGCGTTCCTCGCCCTCAACCCCGCGGGCTTCGTTCCCCTCGCCCGCTGGCCCGACGGCCGCAGCCTGCCGGAATCGAACGCGATCATGCTCTATTTGGCGGAAACCGAAGGCCGCGGGCGCTTCATCCCGCAAGACGCCTTCCAGCACGCGCAGATGATGAGCTGGCTCTTTTGGGAGCAATACTCCCACGAGCCCTATATCGCCGTGCGCCGGTCGAAACTGCGCTTCCGCGGCGTCCCGGAAGACCAGCTCGACCCCGACCTCCTCGCCAAGGGCCGTCGGGCGCTGGGACTTATGGAGCTGCAGCTGACCTATACCGATTGGCTCGTGGGGGACGCGATGACCCTCGCCGATATCGCGCTCGTCGCCTACACCCGCGTCGCCCACGAGGGCGGCTTCGAGCTTGATGAGTTCCCCGCCGTGAAAAGCTGGATCGCCCGGGTGGAGCGCGAGCTCGGCCTCGATCCCGCCGTCGCCGCTTAAGGACGCCCGACCCCATGTACCGTTATGATGAATTCGACGCGAAGATCGTGTCAGACCGGGTCGCCCAATTCCGCGGCCAGGTCGAGCGGCGCCTGTCGGGCGAGATCACGGAAGACCAGTTCAAGCCGCTTCGGCTGATGAACGGGGTCTATCTGCAAATGCACGCCTATATGCTGCGGATCGCCATCCCCTACGGCCAGCTCTCCTCGCGCCAGCTGCATAGGCTCGCCGATATCGCGCGGGACTATGACCGCGGCTATGGCCACTTCACGACGCGCCAGAACATCCAGTTCAACTGGGTGGCGCTGAAAGACATCCCCGATGCGCTCGCGGGCCTCGCCGAGGCGGAGATGCATGCGATCCAGACATCCGGCAACTGCATTCGCAACACGACGACGGACCAGTTCGCCGGCGCGGCGGCCGATGAAGCGATCGACCCGCGGCCCTGGTGCGAGATCATTCGCCAATGGTCGACCTTCCATCCGGAATTTTCGTTCCTGCCGCGGAAGTTCAAGATCGCGGTGACGGCGGCCGAGACGGACCGGGCGGCGATCCGTGTCCACGATATCGGCCTGCACATTCGCGAGCGGGACCGCGAGATCGGCTTTGAAGTGCTGGTCGGCGGCGGCCAGGGGCGCACGCCCCATGTAGCAACGCTGCTGCGGGACTTCGTGCCGGCGGGCGCGCTCTTGTCCTATCTCCAGGCGATCATG
>CAYYNG010000453.1:0-2150 GCA_964472435.1 uncultured Hyphomonadaceae bacterium
GGCCGCGATTGAGGCCAAGGCCGCCATCGCCGATAGACCGGCGCCGCGCCGCGTTAGACCTCTCCGCCCGCCCGCCGTCATTAGTCGCGCCGCCGGCCGAAGAGCCCGCCCAAGGCGTCGCGGGCAAGACCCTCGACGGTCTCTTCCACCGTCTGCGGGGGCGCGTCCTCGGCTGGATCTTCGTTGTCTTCGGCAGGCGCCTCGGGCTCCGCCGCCGGCGCCGGGGTTTGCCGCACGCCGAGCGCATCGGAAAGCAGGCCGCCGACCTCGCCGCCAAGACGTTGATCGAGCTGTTCCGTGATCCGGCCGCCGAAACGGTCCAGGGCGGCCTGGCCGAGGCCGCTCGTGTCAAGCCCGATAGAGGGCGACGCCCAGGTCCCGCTGATCTTCACGGGCGCCTGGACATTACTGACGTCCACCCCGCCCACCTCGCCCTGGAGCGATTTGACCAGAAGCGAGATGTCGAGGGTTTGCGCGCCGATGTTCACCGCACCTCGGCCGTCTGCGGTCACCACCGGGCTGCGCAGCCGCATCACATCGACATTTGCAACACCGTTGCGGATCGTGAAGGCGGAGGCGAACTCGGAAAAGGGCGTGTCGCCGGTCGCGCTCAGCGTGTTCTGAACCCCGCCAAGGGACAGGGCCTGCTGCGCGACGGAGACGGCGTTGCCGAGATCGAGGCCTTTTATCTCGCCATCGCCGAGATCGGCCTGCATCTCGCCGGAGAGGCTCGCCATCATTTCCGCTATGCTGGCGCCGCTCGCTGCTGCGTCGATGGAAAAACCACCTGTGCCGGTCAGCATGTCGACGCCCGCCAGCGTGCGGAGAAGCGCCTCGATCACAACGCTTTGGCCCTGGAAATCGACATTGAGCGCGGGCGTTGCGTCGCTCGCATCGAGGCCGATCAAACCGCTCCACCGCCCGCCGAAGACTTTGAAGCCCGGGATCTCGGCCCGAAACTTTCCGTTGGCAAGGGTCGCCCGCGTCTCCGCGTCCGTCAGCGTGACGGCGCCGACGGTCAGCGCGTCCGCGCGCAGCCGGATATCAGCGTCCGCCATTTTGAGGGCGGCGAGATCGAGCGGCTCGGTCGGCCAGCCCTCCGGCGTTTCCTCGGACTCTCCCAGGAAGGCTGAGAGGTCGACGCGCTCCATGGCGATGTCCGCGGTCGCCTTTGGCCGTGCGCCGCCCAGCGCCGCGCCGACAGAGCCGCGCCCGGCGAGGTCATCGAGCTCGAATTCAAGATCGGCGACGGAGACGGTCTCAAAGTCGCCCGAGAGGTCGCCGCGAATGCTGAAGCGGCGCAGCGTCTCGCCCGGCGTCAACTCGACGCCCGCGGCGGCCAGAAGCCCCCGAAGATCGTCGCTGCCCGCCGACAATGCGCCCGTCACCGCGCCCGAGCCCCCAAGCGCAAGCGAGCCGTCGAACGCCGCTGTGAGGAGATCGCCCCGGTGATTTGCTGAGAGGGCCGAGATCGCGATGGCGGACACGGGTCCGCTGACTGCGCCGGAGACATCGATCGCCTCCAAGGCGCTGAGGCCGTCGGCCTCCACCCCGAGTTGGGCCGCAAGGCGCCCGAGATCGGCGCTGCGAAGCGAGAAGGCGCCGTCGACGCTGGGATCCTCGGTTAGAACGACGCCGCCCTTATAGGTGACAGCGATTAAATCACCGGTCTGACTGAGGGTATCGAAGGTGATCGCCAGCGCATCAGGAGGCCTAGCGACAGAGCCCTTCGCTTCGAAGCCTCCGAGCGGTTGAAGCTCGATCGGCGCCTCCACCCCTGCATAAGCCGCAAGGGCGGCGAGGTCCGGCGCAGCGAGGGAAAAGGCCCCGGTCGCCGAGACGAGATCGCCAAAGGTGACATCGCCATCGAAACTAAGCGTTGCGAGATCGGAGCTGAAATCAAGCGCGATCGCGGCTTCTTCGCCGGCGAGTATGGCGTTGGGGGAATTGAGGCGTACATCGAACTCGAAAGGCTGCCCGTCGAATCGCCCAGCGCCGTCGGCGCGCAATTCGTCGTCCAGCGAGGCCATAGATCCTTCGACGGAGAATTCCGCAAGCTCGTAGGCTTGGCCCGCGACCGCGTCCTTGTAGGTGATGGTCGCGTTGACCAAGCGCGCTCGGCCGACGCCGGCGTTCAAGCCGCCGGTCGA
>CAYYNG010000454.1:0-2143 GCA_964472435.1 uncultured Hyphomonadaceae bacterium
ATTGGTCGGTGATCTCTTGAGGCTCGATCGTGTTGCCGAGGGATTTCGACATTTTCTTTCCGTCGGCGTCGACGATGAAGCCGTGGGTGACGACGTCTTTAAAGGGCGCGATGCCGCGGGTCGCGCAGCTCTCAAGCAGCGAAGACTGGAACCAGCCGCGGTGCTGGTCCGAGCCTTCCATATAGACGTCCGCTTGGCCGGTCGCATCGTCGAGGATCCCGCGGGCGCGAAGGGCGAAGGCGTGGGTCGTGCCCGAATCAAACCAGACGTCGAGCACGTCGGCGACCTTTTCCCATTCGGCGGGATCGGCGTCGTTGCCGAGCAGCTCTTCTTTCGGTGTTGCGAACCAGGCTTCGACACCGCCCTGGGCGATCGCCGTGAGGATGCGGGCGTTGACGGCCTCGGCCTGCTCAGCCGGGAGCGCTGCCGTGTGCGGCTCCCCGGCGGCGTTCACGAAGATGGTCAGCGGCACGCCCCAATTGCGTTGGCGTGAGACCAGCCAGTCGGGACGGCTCTCCACCATGGTGCGCAGACGCGTGCGGCCGGACGCCGGGAAGAAGCGCGCCTGGTCGATGCCCGCAAGGGCGAGCTCGCGGAGCGTGGCCCCGCCCTGCACCGCTTGATCCATGGCGATGAACCATTGCGGCGTCGCCCGCCGGATAACCGGGGCCTTCGAGCGCCAGGAATGGGCGTCGCGAATGGTGGTCTGGCCGCGGGCGAGCAGGGCGCCGCTCTCGACAAGGGCCTTGATCACCTCGTCGTTCGCTTTTCCGGGCTGCCCGCGCTTTTTGCCGGAGGTGCGGATGATGTCGAGGCCCGCGAAGCGCGGCACGTCTGCGGAGTAGCAGCCCGCGGCGTCGACGATCTGCCGGATGTCGGAGGATTTGAACCCGTTCGCGAGGCAGACAATGTAGTCGTCCTCGCCATGGGCCGGCGCGGAATGGACGAAGCCCGTGCCCGCGTCATCGGTGACATGATCGCCGGGGAGGAGCGGGACGGGATGGGTCCAAAACGCGTCGAATTCGGCGAAGGGGTGAGCGCATCGGCGTCCGTCCAACAGCGAAGGCGCAACGCCGCCGAGCCGCCGAAACTGCGAAACCTTGGCCGCGCGCATCGCATCTTCCGCCAAAGCGTCGGCGAGCAGCAGGCGATCCCCTGGGGCCGCATACGGTTCGAAGCCGAGGTCTTCAGCGGACTGGACGCCCTCGACTTCATAGAGGCCGTAGGCGACCCCTGGATTGAAGGCGATCGCCTGATTGGCCGGGATGGTCCATGGCGTCGTCGTCCAGATGACGACCGACGCGCCGCGCAAGAGCGAGGAGACCGGGTCGTCGAAGCCGACCCTCACATTCATCTCATCGGGGTCCCCCATCGGAAACTTCACCCAAATCGTCGGCGCTTTCCGATCGTGGTACTCCACCTCCGCCTCGGCGAGCGCCGTCTGCTCCACCGGGCTCCACATGATCGGCTTGGCGCCGCGGACCAGGAGGCCGGTCATTGCGACCTTCAGGAACTCGCCGACGATCGCCGCCTCGCTTTCAAAGGCCATGGTGAGATAGGGGTCGTCCCACTCCCCCTCGATGCCAAGCCGGCGAAACTCGCGGCCCTGCACCTCGACCCATTCGGCCGCGTACTCCCGGCAGGCTTTACGGAACTCGTCCGCCGGCACCTGGTCCTTCGTCCGGCCCTTGGCGCGGAACGCCTCTTCCACCTTCCATTCGATCGGCAGGCCGTGGCAGTCCCAGCCCGGCAGGTAGGAGGCGTCGAAGCCCATCATCTGGCGGCTGCGCACGATGATGTCTTTAACGATCTTGTTCATCGCCGTGCCGAGGTGGATGTGGCCGTTCGCGTAGGGCGGACCATCGTGGAGAATGAAGGGCGCGCGGCCCTTAGCGGTCTCGCGTATCCGCTCATAGAGCTTCATCTCGTCCCAGCGGGCGATCCAGTCCGGCTCGCGCTTGGGCAGCCCCCCGCGCATGGGGAATTCGGTCTTCGGAAGGAAAAGGGTCTCGCGATAATCACGGACCGTCTCGTCATGGGTGTCGGGCATCGGTGTCGGCGCTTTGTCTCTCGGGCGTCAGACTAACAGGGCGGTGTCGGCTTGTCCCGGCGCGCGGCGCAGCCCCTAGGGCGATCGGCCCAA
>CAYYNG010000455.1:0-2140 GCA_964472435.1 uncultured Hyphomonadaceae bacterium
GTACGCCCCCTCGCCGAGTTCGCGCTCCAGCATGCGAGGGCGGTCTTCGCGGACGTGCAGCCGCAGGTCGGAGTGGCGCTGGCGCAGCAGGGGAATGGCGTGGGGGAGGAGGTAGGGGCCGAGCGTCGGCAGCACGCCCAGGCGGATGACGCCTCCGAGGCTCCCGGCCGCCCGGGTCGCGGCGTCGGAGAACGACTGGATGGCGGACAAGATTTGGCGCGCGCGGTCGGCCAGCTCCGCGCCGATCGGCGTGATCTGCACATATTGCCGCTCCCGGTCGAACAAGCTGACGCCGAGCCGAGCTTCGAGATCCTTGATCTGGACGCTCAAGGTCGGCTGACTAACGTTCAGCTTCTGCGCGGCCTGGGTGAAGTGCAGCGTTTCCGCCAAGGCGATGAAGTATTCAAGCTGGCGAAGCGTGGGGCGGGCCATGCCCTGGTTATAGTGAGGAACGATTAAAGGCCAAGCTTTAATAGGTATTGATCGATACCGGCGGAACCGGCGGCGCCCCTTGAAGGCGACGAGGGACCCAGGTCTAAAGCGGCCGGACCTCTGACGACGGAGCGCCCATGCCATCGACCCTCGCGCCTATCGCCCTTGGGCTCTTTTCCGCCGTGACGCTGGCGGTCGCCAATGTGGCGATCAAGCGGGGCGGGGACATCCTGGCCGGCCGGGCCGTCTTGTCGGCGACCTCCGCTCTTCTGCTTCTTCCGGCGGCTTTCTTCGTGCCGGTTCCCGACCCCGCGACCTGGGCCGCGCTCGCACTGGCCGTGCCGGTCCATTTCGCCTACCAGTCCGCTCTGGTGCGGGCGATGCACCGGGGCGATCTCAGCCTCGTCTTCCCCGTGATGCGCGGGCTTGCCCCCTTATTAACCGCGCTGAGCGGATACGTGATCCTGGGCGAGGCGCTGGCCCCGCTGTCGATCATCGGCCTCCTGGTCGCCACTGGCGCGGTGGTGGTGTTCGCCCTGCCGCCGCCCGGCCTCACCGTGTCCAGCCATCCAGACCGGACGGCGCTCCTCTGGGCTGCGCTGACCGCTGGCGGGGTCGCCCTCTACAATGTGATGGACGCCCGCGGCGTCCGGATCGCGCCGAACCCTTTCACCTTCATCGTGTGGCTGTTTCTGCTCGATTGGATCGGACTCTGGATCATCAACGCGGCGACCCGGGGCCTTGGCATGTTTGCGGCCATGCGCCGTCAGCTCGGCTTCGGCGCGGCGGCGGGAACGCTGTCGATCCTCTCCTATGGGGCCGCGATGTACGCCTTCACGCTGACCGAAGCGGTCATGGTCTCGGCGCTGCGTGAGACGGCCGTGGTATTTGGCGCGCTCCTGGGCTGGGTGTTTCTGAAGGAAGGCTTCGGCCCGCGCCGGGTCGCCGCTGCAGCCGCGCTCGCCGGCGGACTCGCGCTGATGCAGATCGCGCCCTGAGGGCACTGGTCCAAGACAGCCGAACCAGCGTAAGAGAACACATGACCGACGCCGCCGCCAAAACCGACACGGACACGCCGCAGGCGAACGCCGCCGCCGCGGCCAAGACCGCCGCGGGCAAAGCCTCCAACCTCTGGGCCGAGCTCGGGCCGGTCGTCGCGTTCGTTCTCGCCTATAACGTCATCCGCCGATTTCCCGAAGGCGACGGCCTCTTTGCGAAAGAGACGGCGATCTATTGGGCGACCGGCGTTTTCATGGCGGCGCTCGCCGGCGCGATCGGCTGGAGCCTGTCGAAGGGTCGGAAGATCCCCCCTATGGTCTGGGTTACCGCGGTGGTGGTCGGCGTGTTCGGCACGATGACGATTGCGCTGCAAGACCCGCGTTTCGCCTATTATAAGCCGACCATCATCAACTTGCTGTTCGCCGGCGTCATCCTAGGCGGCTTGGCCGTTGGGCGAAACGTGTGGAAGATGATGTTTCGACATGTCTTCGATCTGCCGGACTTCGCCTGGCGTGTCCTCGCGATCCGCTGGGGCCTTTTCTACATTTTTCAGGCGGGCGTGAACGAGTTCATGTGGCGCACCTTCTCCGAGGAGGTCTGGGCGAACTCCAAGATCTTCCTCACCATTCCGCTGTGCGTTCTCTTCATGCTGGCGAACACCCCGTACATGATGAAACACCTTCGCGACGAAGAAGACGGCCAGGCCGCC
>CAYYNG010000456.1:0-2136 GCA_964472435.1 uncultured Hyphomonadaceae bacterium
ATCGTCCGGCCATATTACGTCGATGGTTTTTCTGATCTTGATCGGCGCCTCGCTCTTCGCCCTCGTCTTCCGGATCTATCGCGGCGACGACCTGGGCGAGGGCCTCTTGATGGCGACGCCGGGCGGGCTCTGGGGCGCGCTGGCGCTCACCATGCTCGTGATGTTCGTCCTGGGCTTCTTCCTCGACTTCATCGAGATCGTCTACGTCGTCGTGCCGCTGGTCGCCCTGCCGCTCGTCGAGCTGGGGGCCGATCCGGTTTGGCTGGGGGTCCTCATGGCGCTGAACCTTCAGACGAGCTTCCTGACCCCGCCCTTCGGCTTTGCGCTTTTCTATCTCCGCGGCGCGGCGCCCGACAGCTTGAAGACCACCGATATCTGGCGCGGCGCGATCCCCTTCATCGGCCTCCAGCTCACCATGATTGCGCTGGTGGCCGCCATCCCGGCCATCGCCACCTGGCTGCCCCGGCTCGCGGCGTCTTAAAGCAGCATGTGCGTCGAAGCGAACCCCCCGTCGACCGGGAGGTTCGCGCCGGTGATGAAGCTCGCAGCGTCCGAGAGAAGAAAGGCGATCGCCGCCGCCACCTCCTCAGGCCGGCCCGCGCGCTTGAGCGGGTGCATGGCGATGAACCGCTCGCGCACATCGTCGGCATGGTCGAGCATCGCGCTGAGCGGGGTCTTGATGTAACCGGGGCTGACGGCGTTTACGCGGATGCCGAACGGGCCGTAGTCGGCCGCCATGGACCGGGTGAGCTGCAGAACGCCGCCCTTCGCCGTGTTGTAGGCGGCGTTCCCCTGGCCGCCCGTCATCCCGTAGATCGAGGCGATGTTGACGATGGCGCCGCCCCCGCGCTCGATCATCTGCGGCAACACCGCCCGGGCGGTTGCAAAGGATCCGGTCAACTGGACATCCAAAACACGCCGCCAGTCGTCCGGTTCGACGAGATGGGCGGGCCCGACGCCGTTGATTCCGGCGCTGTTTACAAGCCCGTCGATCCGGCCGAACCGGTCAAGCGCCTCGGCGACCACCGCGTCGATCGCCGTCACGTCTGAGACGTCGAGCTGGCGGACAAGATCATCCTCGCCCGCCCCTGTCGCCGCCGCGATGGCGTCCGTGTCGACAATATCGGTCGCAACCACCTGGGCCCCAGCCGACTGACAGGCGCTCGCCGTTGCGGCGCCGATACCCGACCCCGCGCCGGTGATGAGAACGCTCTTGCCCGAAAGCTGGGCGATAACGGCCTCCCTAAGACCCGCGAACGCTAACTGAAGTCTACGCTTGGCGGGGTGGAGAGCGCCGCGCGGCTTGCGCCCACGTCGAAAAACTCCCGGTGCTGGAAGCCGAACATGCCTGCGACGATCGAGCCAGGGAACTGTTCCGCGGCGGTGTTGTAGTCCTGGACCGCCGAGTTGAAGAACCTGCGTGCGGCGGCGAGCTTATCCTCGATCGAAGAGAGTTCGTCTTGCAGTTGGAGGAAGTTTGTGTTCGCCTTGAGGTCCGGATAGGCCTCGGCGAGCGCGAAGAGCCGACCCAGCGCGCCGGAGAGAAGCCCCTCGGCCTGCGCCTTTTCTTCTGGGCTGTTCGCCGCCGTCGCCGAGTTCCGCGCTTGGATAACCGCGTCGAGCGTCTCTTTCTCGTGGGAAGCGTAGCCCTTCGCCGTCTCCACGAGATTCGGGATCAGATTCTGACGCTGTTTGAGCTGAACATCGATGTCTGCAAAAGCTTGGTTGCACCGCTGCCGCTTCGACACCAGGCCGTTATAGATCGCAATGAAGCTGACCGCGACCAGCGCGACCAACCCTAGAATGACGTAAATCGGCTCCATGCCGGGTCCCCCTTTTCGATCCCGTTTCGTCGATAAACCCTCGTGCGCTCGGCAGTGCAAGCGTCAGCCATTGAACCGACCCGAGCGCGGGAAACCTTTCTGCGCCGGCTTGCCGGCCTGTGCCCGCTTGCCGATCCACTCCCGCCAATCGGCGAAGCCGCGGTGCCGGCCGCCCGTGTCGGTGACGATCAAACCGTCTTCTTCGTAGAAAGCCATCACATCGGCCAGCGAGTCGCCGCCGCGATAAGTTTGGAGTTTCACGCCCTAGCCGCGGACAATGTCTGGCAGCTCGTCGATCGGCAACACGATCAGC
>CAYYNG010000457.1:0-2132 GCA_964472435.1 uncultured Hyphomonadaceae bacterium
GGCGGCACAGACCAGTCGCTTGAGGAGCTGGAAGAGCTGGTGCAGCGCCGCCGCGCGGCCGCCGAAACCGAACAAACCGAAATCGCCCAAATCCGGATTCTCGAGGCCGAGCTTCAGCTGCTCAATCGGCAATACCTCACCGAAGAAGAGAAGATGTCCGAGATCGAGTCCCAGACCGAGGACTTGCTGGCCCAGGCGGCGGCCATCGAAATCCCCGATCCGCCGCCGGATCCGAAGCCGGAAGTGGTGGAGCCCACGCCGGTCAGCGTCTCGCGCGGCGTCGAGTTCTCGATCTTGGGCATCGAGACCCAGAAAAAGACCTTCGTCATCGTTGTCGACATGTCGGGCAGCATGTCGAAATATGCGGGCATCGCCACGAACGCCGTCAAGGAAGTGCTGGCGCAGATGAAACCCGACAACCGGTTCCTGATCCTCGGCTTCCAAGGCAACAATCAGTTCACGTGGTTTCCAAGCAATCGGCAGCTAATGGCGGCCTCGCCGGCCAATATCCGCGCGGCGACGGATTTTACAAATCAGCTCCCAAGGCGCTTTCGCGGGGGCACGCCGACCCAGGGCGCCCTCCTGCAGGCGCTGCGGTTTAATCCCGATGCGATCATCCTGATGAGCGACGGCGCGCCGGAGGATGCGACGCCGGACACGATCGTTCGCAATATCTCCCTGCGGAATCGAAACTCGGCCCGCGCGGAAATCCATACCGTGGCGATCGGCGATTATACGGAGAACCCGCAGCTCACATTGTTCCTGCAGGAACTTGCGCGAAACAATCTCGGCGACTTCGTGGGTCTGGCGCGATGAAACGCCGGCCGCCACGGGATATCGAGATTTTCTCGCTTTCGGCCATCGACCTCTTCGCGGCGGCGATGAGCGCCTTCGCCCTGCTCACCATTGTCTTGATGCCTTACTATCAGAAAGAGCTGAAAGAGCGCACGCCGGAGAACAATATCGCCGACCAGGCCCGCGCCGCGGAACTGTCGAAGGAAGAGACCGAGATCCGCCGCAAGGCCCTCGAAGAGCAGGTCCAGGCGGCCACCGCCGCCTTGTCGGAGATCAAGAGCGACGCGCAAAACAAGCTTGCGGAATTCATCGCCGCCGAGGAGGCGTTGGAAGAGAAACAGGCCGCCTATGAACGCGCGATCGAGCAGCCTGAACCCGAGAAAGAGGAGCCCGCGCCTGAGGAGAAGCCCTCTCTGGTCTCCTTCCGGTTCCTTGGCATGAAGACGACCAAGCGGCGCATTCTCGTCGCGCTCGATATGAACCGCTGCATGGGCGGCCACGAGCCGATCGTGCAGGACGCGCTGAAACGCATTATCGACTCTCTCCAGAAGGAGCACGAGCTGGCCGTGGTCGGGTTTCAGCAAACCAATGCTGGATTTCGGATGCGCAATTGGCCGAGTTCGGGCTTGCGGGCCGTGGACGCCGGCGCGCAGCGCGAGGCGATCCAGTTCGCAAACAGCCTCACCAGCGGTTTCAGCGGATCCTCGCCGATGCTCAGCGCGTTCGATCAAATGCTGTCGGGTCCGGCCGATGCGATCTTCCTCGTAAGCGATGGGTGGCCGAACCCGCGCTTTAACAACAACATTCCGCCGAACCGGCTGGCGCAGGCGATCACCCAGCGCAACACCCAAGGCAAGGAAATCCATACGGTGGTTGTGGGGTCTTATTTCGACTATCCGGGCGCGGTGGATTTCATGTCGACTTTGGCGGAGCAGAATGGTGGGGAATTCATGGCCTTGGCGTCGTCTCGCGGCGGCGTTTGCGACTAGCGTCGCGTTGATCGGGGCCGCCTGGGGCCAGCCGCCGTCCACCGCGGAGCTCGCGGAGCTGCAACGCCAGATGGCGGCGGCGCTTGGCCAGGGGGCGGCGCCGCAGACGGTCGCGGGGACCCTTCGATCTGACGACCTTTGGCTCGACGCCGAGGTGGTGGGCGGCGATGTCACCGTTCTTTGGAAACGCCTCTCCGACGGCGGGGCCCGGCCCGGCGCGGCGGCCGCCCCGTTGAACCTCGACATCGAAGGCATGGCGGTGGGGCGTCGGCGCGCGGTCCCCTATCGCGATCTCGATCTCGGCGCGGTTTTTCTTTTCCTTGTTTCCGGTGAAAGCGAGGCGGCGCG
>CAYYNG010000458.1:0-2131 GCA_964472435.1 uncultured Hyphomonadaceae bacterium
ATCAGGGCGACGACGATGCGCTCCGCGTTGATCCCGCTTGCAAGTGAGGCCAAGAAGGTCGACTTCCCAACGCCCGAACCGGCGAATACACCCACTCTCTGTCCTTTGCACACGGGAAGGAGCGTGTCGGTCGCCATCCAGCCTGTGTTGAGCTGGGCTCCGAGGCCGCGACGCCTATCGGCAGGCGCGGGCTCGCAGATGAGCGGCCTTCCCACCCCAATCGAGGTGTGACACGCCTGATCTCCGGCTTTCACCCCCCGATAGTCGACGATGCGACCTAACCAACTGTCACTCGGGGCTATTCGGGCGTTTGGGTTTATTTCGACTTTGTCGCCGATTCGAAGCGATGCACATGAAGAGAACGGCGTTGCGATGATTTCGTCTTCGGCGACGCTTAAGACTTCGCCTCGGACCGTTTCAACCTCCGTTCGCGCAACGAATTCGTCGCCAACGCCAACGTGCTCCGAAACGCCGATAATGCCCAATCGTCCCGGTGCGATGCGGGCGATTGTCCCCCAAAGCCGATAAAGCGACAGCTGATGCCTACGCGAAACCACGACAAAGCACCTTTAGATTGCAGTTAACTATTTGTTCAACGTATGCGGGCAACACCTTTTGAAAGAGTTAACCAAGGTGAAGCGCAAGTGTTCTCCGATCTTCCGCACTTTCAGCTTTTCGCTGCAATGGCTCGCCATGCGGCCGAAAGCCAACGGGTGACGTCCGCGAATATGGCGCGTGCGGCCGACCCCGGGTATCGCGCGATGGCCGTTGAAAGCTTTGAGGCGTTCATGTCGAGGTCGGCCGGGGAGGCGGGCGCGGCGTCCGATACGCCCTATCGTATCGTTCCGGCCAACCCGCCAGCGGCCCCAAACGGCAACACAGTCAGCATTGAACATGAAACACGGCAGCTTGCCCAAGCGGCGGGCCGGCACACGCTCGCTCTCAACGTTTATGGAAAATCCATCGAAATGCTTCGATTGGCGATAAGCGGCCGACGGTAGGAGCGTACATGAATCCATTGACTGAAATCATGGCGAGTGCGTCGGCCGGGATGAGGGTCCAGTCCGAGCGCATTGGGCTCGCGGCTGAGAACTTATCGAACGTCGATACGCCAGGTTACAGGCGTAAGCTTTTGGTCGTCGATGACGCGTTGAACCCTGGCGCTGTTTTTCGCGCGACCCGGGTTGCGCTTGACGGCGCTGAGGGCGAGCTTCGCTTCGAGCCGGCTCACCCAATGGCCGACGAGGCTGGATACGTCACGCTCTCGAATGTCTCGCTTATGACCGAGATGGCCGACATCCGAGAGGCCAATCGGATGTACGAGGCAAATCTGAACGCCTTTCAGCAGGCTCGTTCCATGTACCAGTCTCTTCTGGACGTTCTGAGGCGATAGGGGGGCAGCGATGAGTGGGGTTAATTTTCCAGCCTATAGCGCACTTGGCGCCCAGGCGACGCAAGCTAAGCCGGCCGCCGTCGAAGCCTCGCCGGCGCCTGCCGACGGCGTCGCCGAGTTCAAGGCGGCGCTCCAACAGGCCGAAAAAGCCGCTCAAGGCGCTGCGGTTTCGGGGGCGGATCCCCATGCGATGGTTGAGGCTCTCGCCAACGCCGAACTGATGCTCGATACGGCGGTCACCATCCGCGATAAGGTTGTCGAAGCCTATCAGGAACTTCTTCGAATGCCGGTGTAGCGGGGGCTGGCGGCGGTGAGCGAAGCTGAGATCTTCGAGATTTTGCGCCAGTCTATTTGGGCGGCGACGGCCATGGCTCTTCCCGTTTTGGCGGCGGCGCTCGTCGTTGGTTTCGTCGTCGGGCTGCTGCAGGCGTTGACCTCGATCCAGGAAATGACGCTTACGTTTATTCCGAAGATGATTGCTGTTATTTTTGCCTTTCTGGCTTCTATTGGTTATATGACACGTATTTGCGTAGATTTATTCAACAGAATACTGTATATGATATAGACTAGAAGGCATAATTCAATCCATGATCGAGTTATTCAAGAGAATAAATCAAACATCGATAATTGCAATAGGTTTGATGTCTATCATCCTAATAATGATATTACCTGTTCCGGCTTGGGTTCTGGATGTTGGTTTAACCGTATCTTTTGCGTTCTCCATTCTGATATTTGTGA
>CAYYNG010000459.1:0-2118 GCA_964472435.1 uncultured Hyphomonadaceae bacterium
GATTCCGGCCGAGCCAAAGACGCCGCCGAGGCGATGAAGATCACGGCGCCGGACTTGCTCGCGACGAAGATCATCGATGAGATTGTTAAAGAGCCTGTGGGCGGGGCCCATCGCGACCATGCCAAGACGTTCGACTATACTGGCAAGGCGCTGGAAGCGGCTTTGAAAAAGCTCGAGGCGCTGTCGTCGATCGAGATCAAACGCCAGCGCCGAGAGCGATTCTACGCAATTGGACGTGAGGGCCTGGTCTAAAGCAAGTTCGCAGCAAACGGACTCATTTGCGGACGGATACTTGCGCTCAAACAAACACCTAAAGCGACGGTCTGGAGTGGAACGAAAGACCGACGCTTTAGAAGGCCAAGTCCACGATGAGGGCGGCGTGGTCGCTGACGGCGTCGCGCCGGCCCAGCTGTGCCGGATCGGCCGCCCAGACGTGGCGGATGTCGACAAGGCAGGGCTGAAGGGGCCGGTTCAGAAACGCCTGATCCAGCCGAAACCCATTGTTTTTATGTGAAAACCAAGTGTACTCGCGGGCGTCGCCGCGGGCCTGGCGGAAGCCATCCCGCCATCCAGCGGCCGCGATGCGATCGAACCAGGCATGGGTCTCTCGGTTGAACACCGGCGTTTCCTCATCCTCTCCGATGCGGCCGGAATTGGTGTCGCCGACGAGGATCGCAGGCCCGCCGCGCCAGCGCCGAGCGAGCTCAAGAACCCTTTGATGATACTCGCCTTTTCGACCGGTCGCTTGGTTTGGGATATGCATGGCCCCGATGGCGAGACCGTGGGGGGCGGCCCGCGCCATGCGCCACCGGCCCGGCTCGGCCGGCTGCGAGCGCAACCCCACCCGGCGAAGGGGCCCGCGCGCCGCGATGAGGAGCGCGTTCGCCCCCCGGTCGACCTCGCCGGTTGTGGTGACCTGGAAGGACAGGCCCATGTCGGACAAGTCCGCCGCGATCCGTCCGCTGGCTGGGGTTGAGCGGAATTCCGAGAGCACCGCAACATCCGGCGCCCAACCCGAAATAGATGCGGTGATGCGATCGGCCCTTGCGCCGCCGCCGGCCCGGATGTTCCATGCCACAAGGCGATAGCGCTCAGCCATTGCGCGACCTTACGGACGGGCGCTTTGTCCGCAAACCGATGTGCGACGGCGCGCGGTTTGCATCTACGCCGGCTCGCGACGCTGCGCCGCAGCGGGGAGACTGACTTTCTCCGCCCCGGCCGCTATATTGCGTCGCTGACAGAGGGAGGGCCCCGACATGGACGGCACGGCGAATATCGCACCGGAAACGCCGGTTCTGATGGAAAATCTCACCGCCCGCATGGTCGAAGCGGTGGTCGCAGTGGAAGACTATTTCGCCGCCGCGAAAGCCGTCGCCGCTGAGACCTTGGCCCCCGCCGGAAAGCCCGACCGCAAAGCGCTCGACGCCCACCAGCACCTGGCCCACGGCCTCGCTTGGACGGCGACTTATCTCGAAACGCTTCGCGAAACCGCCCGTTGGGCGCGCCGTTTGGAAGACGCGGGCGGCTTCGGAGAGATCGAGGGTCTGCTGTCCCAGATCCTCTTCAGCAAATATCTCGCCGACCTTGTGGGCGGGGTGGCGCTCAATCAGGGCGAGGTGATCCGCCCCCACGAAATGGGCCTTTTGGATGAGGTTGAGGCGCTGTTTGCGACGCCGGCGGTGAAAGCGCTGATCGTCGACGGCCTCACGCCGGCTGTGATGGCCGCCGCGGCCGCACATCTGCCTGCGGCGCTCGACCGATCGACGGTCGAGGACACGGGCCTCGGCGAAGACGACAAAATGATCCGCGACCAGTTCCACCGTTTCGCGAACGAAAAAGTCGCGCCCTACGCCCACGAATGGCACCTCAAGAACGACTACATCCCCATGGAGCTCGTAGGGGAGATGGGCGAGCTCGGCGTCTTCGGCCTCACCATCCCGGAAGACTTCGGCGGCGCCGGCATGGGCAAGACGGCCATGTGCGTCGTCTCGGAAGAGCTGTCGCGCGGCTATATCGGCGTCGGCTCGCTCGGTACGCGGTCGGAGATCGCAGCCGAGCTGATCCTGATCGGCGGCGCCGACGAGCAGAAGCAGAAATAGCTGCCCGGCATCGCAGCGG
>CAYYNG010000460.1:0-2115 GCA_964472435.1 uncultured Hyphomonadaceae bacterium
GCCACGGCATGCTCTGCTCCGCCAAGGAGCTTGAGGCGGGCGAGGATCATGACGGCATCGCCGATCTCGACGGCGCGTGGGCGCTTGGAACGCCGGCGGCCGAAGCGTTGGCCGCGGGCGACGCGGTGATCGATTTCGAAGTGACCCCCAACCGCGCCGATTGGCTTGGCGTCGTTGGAATCGCGCGCGATTTGGCGGCCGCGGGCGGGGGACGGTTTGTCCCAAAGGAGCTGAAATCAATCGGCGGCGGGGACCCTTGCCCCATCGACATCAAGCTTGAGGTGCCCGAGGCCTGCCCGATCTTCGCCGGGGTGTTGATCCGCGGCGTTCAAAACGGGCCATCGCCTGATTGGATGCAGGCCCGGCTTAAGGCGATCGGCCTCACGCCGAAAAACCTGCTCGTCGATGTCACGAACTACGTCTCCTACGACCGTGCGCGGCCGCTCCACGTTTACGACGCCGACAAGCTCCAGGGAGCTGTGGTCGCCAGGCTGGGCCGCGCCGGTGAAACGTGCGAAGCGCTGGACGGCAAGACCTATGAGGTCACCGAAGACATGTGCGTCATCGCCGACGATTCGGGCGTCATTGGCCTCGGCGGCGTGATGGGCGGGGCATCCACCGCGGTGGACGAAACGACGGTGAATGTCTTCATCGAAAGCGCCTGGTTCGATCCGCTGCGAACCGCGCGGACCGGCCGAACGACGGGCATCCTTTCAGACGCCCGCTACCGGTTCGAGCGCGGCGTCGACCCTTTAAGCGCGCCGGACGGGCTGCGCCAGGCGGTTCAGCTGATCACGAAGGTCGGCGGCGGAGCGGTGTCGAAGCCAGAGATCGTCGGCGATCCGCCCCCGGGGCCGCACAAAATCACGTTCCATACGGGCGATGTTCAGCGCCTCACGGGCCTTCCCACCAAGCCCGCGGAGATGAAGGCGCTCCTTAAGGATCTCGGCGTCGACGTTGAGGACGCCGGCGACGCCTGGTATCTAGACCCGCCGAGCTGGCGGTTCGATTTGGCGCAGTCGGCCGATTTCGTTGAAGAGATCGCGCGGCTCGTCGGCTACGACGCCCTGCCGCTGGTCTCCCTGCCCCCCCCGGCCGCAGGGCGGAAAGCGATCACCACGCCCATCCAGGCCCGGGTGCGCACCGCCCGGCGGGTGATGGCCGCCCGCGGGGCTCTGGAGGCGGTGACCTGGAGCTTCATGCCGAAAGCCGAGGCGACGCTGTTCGGCGGCGGCGCCGACGCGCTGGAGGTCGCAAACCCGGTTGCGAGCGACCTTAACCAAATGCGCCCCTCGATCCTCGGCAATCTCGCCAAAGCGCTGCAGCGCGCCGCCGATCACGGGGCCGACCACGTCCACCTATTCGAGGCGGGTCCCGTCTATCTCGGCGACGGGCCCAAAGACCAGCGCAGCATGGTCGCCTCGCTCTTCCGGCCCGGCCGCCAGCGCCATTGGCGCGCGGAAGCGACGCCGAACGACGCCTATCGCGCAAAGGCCGATCTCTTCGCCGTGCTCGACGCGCTGGACCAGCCGCCGAGCCGCTTCCAGACCGCCCCGCCGGCCGCCGACCATTGGCATCCTGGACAGTCGGGTGCATTGAAGCTCGGCCCGAAGACGACGATCGCCCATTTCGGCGCGCTGCACCCGCGCGTTTTGAAAACGCTCGATGTCGACGGGCCGGTCTACGGCTTCGAGCTGAACCTTAACGCCCTGCCCCAGATGAAAATCCGCCCCGGGAAGACAAAATCGGTTCTAGAGAAGGCCGGCCTCACGCCGATCCGCCGCGATTTCGCGTTCGTCGTCGAAGACGAGACCCCCGCCGGCGAGCTGGCGCGCCTTGCCCGGGGCGCCGATAAAACGATGATCGCCGACGCCCAGGTCTTCGACGTCTATACGGGGCCGGGCGTGGACGAGGGCAAGAAATCCGTCGCCCTCGAGATCGTCATCCAGCCAAAGGACGAAGCGCTGACCGACGCCGAAATCGATAAAATCGGGAATGCAGTCGTCGCGGCGGTCGCCAAGGGATGCGGCGGCGTGTTGCGCGGCTGAGGGACGGCCGGCTAAGCCGGAGCGGCTGACCAGGGGAGGAGGCCGCCATGTCGCTGCGCAAAGCGCT
>CAYYNG010000461.1:0-2113 GCA_964472435.1 uncultured Hyphomonadaceae bacterium
CCGACCTCGCCCTCGTCCGTTGGTGTTTCGAGCTCCATGTCGAAAAGCTCGCGGATCTGCTCCATGGCGTCGGCCATGTCGCGGGCGCGGCCGGATTGGATGAAGGCGCGGGCGTAATGGCGGGCGAGGTCGGCGAGGAAAACGCCCACCTCGTCGAGCCCGTTGAAGAATTGCGGATCCAGCATCACCTGCTGGCCGCCGTCCTCGGCGGGGAAGGCGACGAGAAAGGGCTGGGGAGCATCGTCGCGCCTCATGTCGCGGCCTCGATGCGGGCGGCGACAGCGTCGATCCGAGCGGCCGCATCGGCGAGGGCGGCGGCGGCCCGTCGTTCCGCCGGGTTCTCGCGTTTGATCGTGTCGATCTCGTCGAGCAAAGCGAGGGCTGCGACGAGCAGCAATCGCTCTTCGCCGATATCGCCCACGGCCTCGGAGATCCGACGGACGCGCACATCGAGCTGTCCGGCCAAGGCCTCAAGCCGCGCCTCCCGCCCCGGGGCGCACGCCACCGAATAGGCTTTGCCGTAGATTTGGATATCGGCTTTCGACATGCGGGTCAGCCCTCGCCCTGGTTCATCGCCGTCCGCACCTCTTCAATCGCCGTGCCAAGGGCGGCGGAGGCCTCATCGGCCAGCGCCTGCAGCTCCCGTTCCCGGGCGAGGGCCGCGTCGAGCTCTTCGGCCATCGCCGCCCGATCCGCAGCCAGCGCATCGAGCGCGCGCCGAGCCGCGTCGGGATCGCCGGCGCGATCGACGATCTGGTCGATCAGGCCCTCGAGCCGCCGAAGCGCCGCATCGAGTTTGCCGGCAGACGCGTCAAGATCGCTCATCTGGTAAGCCATAGCCCCGAACGCCGCCCGCCGCCAAGCGGTTGACGCGCGGGCCTGGCTTGTTCATCCCGCGATGGGAAGAGGACAGGGAGCCATCTATGGGCGTCAGCGTTAGAGACATGGCCAATGCGGTGCGGGCGCTCTCGATGGACGCGGTGGAGCGGGCCAAATCGGGCCATGTCGGGTTGCCGCTGGGTATGGCGGATGCAGCGACCGTCTTGTTCAGCCAATTTCTCAAGTACGATCCCGCCGATCCCGATTGGCCCGACCGCGACCGGTTCGTCCTGTCCGCCGGGCATGGCTCGATGCTGATTTATTCGCTTCTGCACCTCACAGGCTACGAGGCGGTGACCATGGACGAGATCCGTGCATTTCGTCAGCTCGGCTCGAAAACGCCCGGACATCCTGAAAACTTCGTGACCCCAGGGGTTGAGACCACCACGGGCCCGCTGGGACAGGGGATTGCGACCGCCGTCGGCATGGCGATCGCCGAACGGCATCTGAATGCCAGGTTCGGCGACGATCTGGTCGATCATAGGACTTACGTGATCGCAGGCGACGGCTGCCTGATGGAGGGGGTGAGCCAGGAGGCGGTCACGCTGGCCGGCCACATGAAACTCAAACGGTTGATCGTGCTCTTCGACGACAACGCCGTGACCATTGACGGCGGCACCGAGCTCGCGGACTCGACGGATCAGCTGAAACGGTTCGCAGCGTCCGGGTGGACGATCGCACATATCGACGGACATGATCCTGATGCGGTCGCAGCGGCGCTAGAGGCGGCGCAGACGTCTGAGCAGCCGACGATCATCGCCTGCAAGACGACGATCGGCTATGGTGCGCCGACCCTTGCGGGCACCGGCCCGGCCCATGGCGGGCCATATGGCGCCGAGGAGATCGCCGGCATTCGGCGGAATATCGGTTGGCCGCATCCGCCGTTCGAAGTTCCAGACGAGATTTTGGCGGCCTGGCGCGAGGCGGGCGCGCGGTCGGCCGGCGCGAACGAGGCTTGGCGGACGCGGCTCGACGGCTCGACTGACAAAGACGCTTTCCTCGACGCGATCGCGGGTCGGCTGCCCCCCGATCTTGGCGACATCATCGTCACGCACAAGAAAGCCGTCGTCGAGGGCGGTAAAGACGATGCGACGCGCAAATGGTCCGGGGCGGCGCTGGAGGTCTTGACGGAGGCGATCACCGAAATGGTCGGCGGTTCAGCCGATCTCACGGGGTCGAACAACACCAAGCCCCGCCGCACCGAGCCCATGACCCCCGGAAACTGGGACGGGCG
>CAYYNG010000462.1:0-2095 GCA_964472435.1 uncultured Hyphomonadaceae bacterium
GGTGAACTGCTCGCCGCGTAAGCGGTGATCGGATTACCGACCTTATCTCCTGAGGCATCAGCGCCTTAGGCGGGGCCCGGAGGCGCCTGGCAACAGAAGCCTCCACTTCGACCCCCGAGCGAAAGCGGCGTTTCGTGCTCGCGCCCGGCTTGAAGGCCGTTGTTTGGCCCCAAAGCCGTGCTATGGAAATCGCCCGGGGATGAGGACGACAGTGTGACGGACTATATCGGATATGACAGCCTGACACAGGCGGCGATGCGCGGCGTGATGCGCGAGGCGCTGGCCAAGACAGCGCAAAACGGCGCGACGCCCGGCGACCACCACTTCTATATTTCGTTCCGAACCAAGGCGCCCGGCGTGAAAATGGCCGAGCATCTCGTAGAGCGCTTTCCCGAAGAAATGACGATCGTGATCCAGCACCAGTTCTGGGATCTCGAGACCCATCCCGACCATTTCGAAGTGATCCTGAAATTCGCCGGCGTGCCCCAGCACCTGGCGGTCCCCTACGCGGCCGTGACGCGGTTCTTGGACCCGTCGGTGAATTTCGGCCTGTCTTTTGAAAAGGACGGCGCGCCGAGCAATGAAGCGAGGGTGGTGGACCCCGCCGCAGAGCCGTCGGCGCCGCCCCAAGCCGACGGCGGCGACACTGTTGTCAGCCTGGATGCGTTTCGGCGCAAATAGAGTGACGGACCGGGCGCCAACCGACGCGGAGATCCTCGCGCGCTTTCAAAACTCGAAAAAACGCCCGCCCTGCTCGGACACCCTCGGCATGCGACTGGCGGCGGTGGACCAAGCCGCGAAATCCATCCGCATGTCCTTCGAGGCCGACCACAGCTTCACCAATCCCATGGGATCTATCCAGGGCGGCTTCGTCGCCGCCATGCTGGACGAGGCGATGTCGACCTGCGCCATTATTGCGTCCGGCGTCACCATGACGGCGCCTACGCTCGAGTTCAAAATCAGCTTCCTGCGGCCGCTTTTTCCCGGCCCCGCCGAAGCGGCGGCGCGGGTGCTCAAGTGGGGCAAATCGACGGCGTTTCTCGAAGCCGAGCTTTTCGACCCCGCCGGCGACCTCGTCGCCAAAGGCACGGCGACGACAGCCCCCAAGGCTTTCAAGCGGATAAGTTAAGCTCCCCGGTCAAGCGGCCGGCCGCGCCTCGTCCCCCTTCGCCCGAAGGAACGCAGCCACTTTGGCCTCGGCAAGCGGCATCGCCAGCAGATAACCCTGCCCATAGCGGCAGCCGAGCTGTTTCAGCGCGGCGAACTGGGCCTCGGTCTCAATACCTTCGGCGGTCACCTCAAGCCCGAGCGCCGCGCCCAATTGAACGATCGACCGGATGACGTTGAGGCTCGCCTCGTCTTCAAAGCGGCTGACGAAGGATCCGTCGATCTTGAGCCGCGCGACGCGCAGCCGGCTTAGATGCTTGAGCGAGGAAAAGCCCGTTCCGAAATCGTCGATCGCCACGGCGACGCCCATCTCGGAGAGCGCCTCGAGCTGGCGCGCCGCAAGATCGACGTCGGCCAGGAGCGCGTCTTCGCCGACCTCAAGCTCGAGCCGCGAGGCGTCCAATCCGGCGGCCTCCAGCAAATGGGCGACCTGGCTTGGAAATTGCGGCTCCATGAATTCGAGCTTCGAGACATTGACGCAGACCCTCGGCGCATCCGGCCCCCAGTCGGCCGCCGCGCGGCTCGCCATCTCTAGAACGGCCGCGCCGAGGGCGTTGATTTGCCCGCTCTCCTCGGCGACCGGAACGAAAATATTGGGCGCGACCACGCCGAGCTCGGGATGGACCCAACGAACGAGCGCCTCCAGGCCGACCACGTCGCCGGTCCGCAAGCAGAATTGCGGCTGATAGCTGACGGTGAACGCCCGTTCCTTCAACGCCTTGCGAAGGTCCGACTCAAGCCGTCGCCGGCGCAGCACGGCCTGCTCCATGGCCGGCTGGAAGACGCGCCACCGGTTCTTCCCGCCATTCTTGGCGTCGTAGAGCGCAAGATCGGCGAAACTCATCAGCTGTTCAGCCGTCACGGCGTCCGTCGGATAATGGGCGAGCCCCACCGACGCCGATAAACGCAATTCGAGACACTCATAGGG
>CAYYNG010000463.1:0-2095 GCA_964472435.1 uncultured Hyphomonadaceae bacterium
GCGGACACGCCGGCGGCCTCGGTCAGTTCGCCCAGCCCGACCGCCTCCTCGCCGCACGCGGCGAGAACAAGCGAAAAAAGGGCGGCAACACGCCGTCTCACGCGTCGATGTTCGCAACAATCATGTCGAGCAGACCCGCCACAGCCTCACGCACTTTCTTCGGGGACAGGCCGCGTTCCTGCCTCAAGCGTCGATAAGTCTCGAAACTCAAGGCGACGTCGACGGCCGCCATAACCACATCGTTCTTTTGAACATCGTCAGGGAACACCGCTTCACCGCTAGACCGCTCCACGCGGTAGAAGCGCTTGTAGTTCGCCATGAGGACTTCGGATTGGTGGCGGCGCGACTCCGTGCAGATGCGTAAGAACATGATGTCTTCGAAGAAACGCATGCGGCGGTCGCGCAGCTCCGAGAGTCGGCCGCGCCAATCCTCGGAGATGAAGGGTTTCTGGTAGATCCGCAGGAACCGCTCTTCGCCCTGGCGGATCATCTCCTGATAGAGGCTGTCCATCTCCTCAAAGTGTCGGAAAACCGTGCGCAGGCTGACCTTCGCCGTTTCCGCGACCCGCGCGGCGCCTGGATTGACATCGCCCGAGTTCACGAGCTCGAACAGCGCGTCGATGATCTGCCGCCGGCTGCGCTCGCCACGCAACCGCCTGCCGTCGGCCGACTTGTCGCCGCTGTTCTCAGAAGCGGGAAAGGGAACCAGCGTCGGATCAGTCATCGCCGAGGCCGCCGGTGGTCGGAATGGCTGCGCTTGCGACCGTTTCGATGTTGAGCTGGCCCTTCAAGCCCGCCGCGCGGTGCACCGCGATGGCTTGCCATTCCGGGGAAGCGGACATCGCCACCATGGCGGCGCGGTTCGGATATTCGGCGATCGCAACCTCGTCCCACAGCTCCTCGACCTCGCCGAGCGCGAGGAAGGTGACATCCGCCGCGAATATCGCCCGTCCGCCATAGTCTTTCAGGAGCTCGACCACCGCCCGGCCATAGATCATGTAAGCGTCGCGGCCCGAAAGGTCCGTTCGCCGTCCATCTGCATATTCCGCATTCTCTCTGAATTTCAGAAGATTGACCATGTAAATGGGCCCCTTGGGGCCCGGCTCTAGCATCCGCTTCATCCGGTTGGGATCGCTCGGCATTACCTCGTTGACGACCTTCATCACGCGCCTCAAACCGTTGCTTTCATGAAGGCGATAATCGCCTCTGAAAGCTGCTCGGGTTGATCCTCCTGAAGAAAATGACCCCCGCCCTCAATGGTGACATGGTCGACGCCCTTGGCGCCGGGGATGCGCTCTTGGAAGGTCGCCTCCCCACCGCGGGTTACGGGGTCGCCGTCCGAAAAGGCAGTGAGTACGGGCTTTTCAAACGCCTCAAGAACGTTCCACGCGCGATCGTTCGCCTCGCGGTCGGCCTTGTGATGGGGCCGAAGGGGGACGAGCGAGGGAAACCGACGCGCGCCCGCGATGTACCGCTCGTCCGGGAACGGCGCGGTATAGCCGTCGAGCACCGCAGGGTCTTCGATCTCAGAGAGAAGCCCGAAAACGTCACGGATGGAAAAGTCCGGCGCCTCGGCGGCGTACTTCACCCAGTACAGAAAAGCCCCCGGCGAGCCCGATTGAAACTGCTCGCGCACATCGACGGCTGTCGGCGCTGGAATGCTTGGATAGAGCTGGTCGAGCATCGCCGACATCTCATCGGTGACGGTTTTGGAATCCGGCAAACCAGTGTTCGCGATTACGAGCCGCGCGAACCGATCGGGATGGTCGGCGACGACGCGCAAACCGATCAATCCGCCCCAGTCCTGACACACCAAGGTGAGGCCTGTGAGGTCGAGCGCCCGCAGCCACTGCCCCATCCAGTCAACGTGGGCCTGATAGGTGTAGTCCTCGATTGCAGCAGGTTTGTCCGACCGTCCGAACCCGACTAAATCCGGGGCGATCACGCGGTAGCCGGCGCTGGTGAGAACCGGGATCATCTTTCGATAAAGATAGGACCAGGACGGCTGACCATGCATGCAGAGAATGGGTTCGCCATCCCTTGGGCCCTCGTCGAGATAGTGGATTCGCAGCGCTGTTCCGTCCGCGGCCGCCAC
>CAYYNG010000464.1:0-2082 GCA_964472435.1 uncultured Hyphomonadaceae bacterium
CCTGGCCGCGGCGCGCGCGCTCGGGGTCGATCCCGGCGGCGACATCTTCATCCACGGCGAAAACCAGCGCGGCCCCAACGGCCGCGACTGGACCGCCGGGTGCATCGCCGTCGATGATCGCGAGATGGAGGAAATCTACGCCATGGTGCGCGACGGCACGCCGATCTACATCGCTCCCTGAGGGGGCGCGGTCAGGCGCCCGGCGCGTCGAGGGTCGCGGCCGGCGGCCCGCCGTCGCCGAGGATCACGGCCCACCAGATCAGCCCGCTGGGATCCTGCTTCCAGCCGAAGCCCATGTCGGTGGCCGAGGGATCGAGGATTTCCGGGCCCCAGGCGCCGTCATCGATCCAGGCGGCGAGGGTTTCCAGCTCCGTCTCGTAGGTCTGGGCATAGACCTCCGCCGAGAGGGCGCCGGCATAGCCCGACCGCCGCAGCCTCGCATAGGGCGAGGAGCCGTCCGATCCGAAGGGCCAGGCCCGCTGCTGGCGGGACATGTCCCGTGCATGCGTCTCGGCGGCCGCGGTGAGCTGGGCGTTCAGCGCCACGGGCGCCGCGCCGCGCCCCGCGCGCAGGGCATTGACCGCATCGAGCATCCGATACTGAACCTCGGCGCGATCGGACGCCCCGATGCGGTAGACGCCCGCTGCGTCGACCGCCGGGCCGCCGGCGCAGGCGGCAAGCGCCATGCAGGCCGCGATCGCGGCAAAGACCTTCGGAACCATGGAGCCCCTCGCAATGTTGTCGAGCCTTAGCGTGCATCATGCTCGGTTTCAAAGGGCAAGAAGCGTTGACGCCGGTTTGAATTGCGCCGCATTCGGCGCCTCCCTAAAGTCACGCTCACGGGCAGACGGAGAACAACATGTCGATCTCGAGACAGTACGACCGCCGGCGGTTTCTCGCCGCTACCGCGGCGACGGCCGCGGCCTGCAGCCTTGCCTCCAGCGCCGGACGGGCGCAGGTCTTCACCGAGGCGCCGGGCACCGTGGAGCGCAACATCGCGGGGTTCAGGGCCCACACGTGGCAGCCCTATTTCGACGACTTGAGCGGTGGCGCGATCTTGGTGGATACCAAGTCGCGGAGCCTGCATTTCTGGGCCGAGGACGCGCGCACCTTCCGCATCTATCCCACCAGCGTGCCGCTTTCGCCGGAACTGACCCGGCTCGGCAGAACCCGGGTGGTGCAGAAGGTCGAAGGGCCGAGCTGGCGCCCGACGCCATCGATGCTCGAGCGCAATCCGGAATGGCCGCGCTTCGTGGGCCCAGGCCCGGACAATCCTCTGGGCACCCACGCGCTCTATCTTTCGTGGACCTATTACCGGATTCACGGTACCCACGACACGCGCAAGATCGGGCGGCAATCGTCCAACGGCTGCATCGGTCTGTTCAACGAAGACATCCAGGAGCTCTACGCGCTGACCGACGTCGGCACCCAAGTTCTGCTGATCTGAGGCGGATTTGCATCACCGCTGCGGGACCGACGCGGAGCCGTTGCGCGTGATTGGGGGCCATGAAAAAAGTTCACGCACGAGGTAGCAACATCTCGCCGTCCCGGTCCCTCACAATCGCTTTCGGGGCGCACCTTCTGGAGGTCAAAATGAAAAAGCTTGCACTTGCCGCCGCTCTGTCGGTCGCTGCATCCACCACTGCCTTCGCCGGCGGCCTCGAAGAGCCGATCGTCGAACCCGTGATCATCGAAGAGGATACGTCCGGAACCGGCGCCGCTTGGGTCATCCCGGTCGTTCTTCTCGCCCTGATCGCCGTCGCCGCCGGCGCCTGATCCGGCTGCGGCCACACCGGCCAGAAACGAAAAAAGGGCGGTGCACGCACCGCCCTTTTTTTGGTGCGGACCGACGCCGCCTCTAGGCCGAGATCCATCCCTGCATTTCCGCCTCGATCGCATCGACCAGCGCCGCGATATGGGCGTCATCGTCGTTCAGGCACGGAATGTAGGTGAATTCCTCACCGCCCGCTTCCTCGAAACTCTCGTGGATTTCCTCGTTGATCTCTTCGAGCGTCTCGACGCAATCGGCCGAGAAGGCGGGCGCGATCACAGCGATCCGCTTCTTTCCCGCCTCGGCGAGGC
>CAYYNG010000465.1:0-2080 GCA_964472435.1 uncultured Hyphomonadaceae bacterium
GTGCTGGACTTTGTTGAACGGCGTCGTCACGGGCATCACGATGGTGGCGGGAATACCGAGACGGCGGGCGTGGTAGGCGACGCCTTGGGAGTGGTTGCCGGCGGAGACGGCGATCACGCCGGCGCGCTTTTCAGCGTCGGTGAGCCGGCTAAGCTTATTCAGCGCGCCGCGCTCCTTAAAGGCGGCGGTGAATTGCTGGTTTTCGAATTTCACCCAAACCTCGGCCCCTGTGATCTCCGAGAGCGTGCGGGAGCGCCGCATGGGCGTTTTTTCGATTTGCCCTTCAAGCAATTCGGCGGCGGCTTTGATATCCTCGAGCGTCACCGTCATGGCGTGGAGCCCCTCGTCAAGAAAGCGCCGGACGCTAGGCGGAGAGCGTTAAAGGGGCAAGTCTAACCCCCCTCGTCGACATAAAGGTGAAAGACGTCCGGCCGGCCGTAATGGCCGGCGACGTCGAGGTCGAACTTGCCCCGTGTGATTTCTCCGAGGTCGATGTCGGCCGCAACAATGGCGGGTTCGCCGAAGACAGGCGCGGCCAGCACATCGCCGAGCGGCGAGACGATGCAGCTGCCGCCATTGATGAGAACCGTGCCCGGCGCATCGCCCTGGATCGCGCTGTATTCCGTGTCCGCCGCGACGTCGCCGCGCGTCATGAACTGGCAGGCGCTGATGACGAAACAGCGGCCCTCAAGCGCGATCATCTGCATCGAGGGGAGCCATACGGGTCGGTCGTCGACCGTGGAGACGCAATAGAGCTGGGTTTTCTGCTCATAGAGATGCGCGCGGAAAAGCGGCATATAGTTCTCCCAACAGATCGCTTGGGAGATGCGGCCCATCGGCGTCTCCACCACCCCTGTCGGCGAGCCGTCGCCGAAGCCCCAGATGATCCGCTCCATAGCCGTCGGCATCAGTTTGCGGTGCCAATTGATCGCCTCGCCGTCGGGGTCGATCGTCGCCATAGAGCAATAAAGCGTGCCGCCGTCCGGCTCGATCAGGCCGGTGACAACGTAGACGCCGGCCTCGGCGACGAGATCGCAGGCGGTTTCAAACCATTCGCCGTCCGGGTCGAAACTCGTCTCGTAATAGCGCTGAAAGAGCGCGCGGCCTTCGGCCGACCGCGAGCCGACCCGCGCCCCGAAGTCGACGCCCTTGGGATACCCGCCCAGGAACGCCTCGGGAAACACCGCGAGGTCGGCGCCCGCCGCCTTCGCGTCTCGAAGCCCCTGGGCGAAGCGTTCGAGGGTTGTCTCGGGATCGAAGAGTTTCGAGCCGGCTTGAACGGCGGCGACGCGGATCTGGGTCATGGCGGAGGTCCTAGTTTTGACGGCGCAGCGTCTACCCGATCGCAGACGCTGCGCCGCCTGAAAAGACCCGTCAATAAGGTCGCTTTAGAAGCGATATCCCAAGCCGACGCCCACGATCAGCGGCTCAATCGCCACGTCAGCGTCGACAACGGCGCCAAGGGCGGTCGTGAAGTCGACCTCCACATCCTTGTTCAGGAAGATCTTCTTCACATCGGCATTGAACGCCCAGCCGCCGGGCTTGCCGTCGAAATCAAAGTCGAACCCGCCCTGCAGCGCGAACGCAACCGCGGGATCGTAGTCGATGTCATCGGCGACCGGCCCTTCATCCGCGGCGAAGAAGAAGGTCACATTGATCCCGGCGCCGATATAAGGCGTAAATCGGGTCCGATTGTTGAAATGGTACTGCAAGGTCAGCGTCGGCGGCAGCAGCCAAACATCACCCAGGTCGATGTCCGCGTTGTCGAGCGCGCCTGGCACCGTCACGCCAGTCGCAGACACATCGTGGGGCGTGACGGCGAGGATCAGTTCTGCGGCGATATTGTCCGTAAAGAAGTAGGTGATGTCCAATTCGGGCACCACTTGGTCGTCGATATCGACATCGCCCATCAGCTCGGTTTCACCAACAGACAGATCACCGCCTGCATCGGGCAACACGCCGATCACGCGGCCCCGAACCATCCATGGACTGTCTTGCGCCAGGGCGGGCGCGGGCAGCGAAAGCGCGCCGACGATACCTGCGAAAGCGGCGAACAGGGTTCGTTTCATTGGTCTTCCCC
>CAYYNG010000466.1:0-2077 GCA_964472435.1 uncultured Hyphomonadaceae bacterium
TCACCAGAACCGGGGCCTCGGTCATGCCCATGAAGACGTTCGCAGAGACCCCGAGCGAGGTCGCCCCGCCCAGGCCCATGGCGCGGGAGAAGATCACCGCGAAGCCCTTGGTGATCCAGCGCAGAATCCGCCAATGCCACAGCATGGCCGACAGGGCCGCGACGACGATCACGATCGGCAGGATCTGGAAGAAAAAAATCGGCGGGTTCTTGCCATCGCCGGTGGGGTTCGCGGTGAACGGCGTCGGCACCTGATTATTGTTGCCGACATAACCGAACACGAAATCCGTGCCCTGGCGCGTCGCCTCTTGAAGCGCGTCGACCACCACATTCGCTTGGAACAGCGCCTGCCGGATCGGCGGCACGCCGAACAGGATCAGTGCAAAGGCGAACTGCATCGCCACGGCGCCCAGAACGAGCGCCCAAGGAAAAGCCCGACGGTTTTCGGACACCCCCCAGGCAAGGCCGAAGATCAGGACAATGCCAAATAGCGCGCGCGCATTGTCCCAGCCCCAGTCCACCGGCGCCGACCTCCCGAATCCACTCCCTTAAAGAACGCTAGCCCGCTCGTAAGGAGCGGGCCAGCCGATTGTTCAGTACGCGGTTTCAGGCGCGCTAGGCGCCCATCTTCGCCAGGCAGATCTTGTGACCGTCGGGGTCGCGGAAATAGGCGCCGTAAAAGAAGTTGGGAATGCGCTCGCCGGGCTCGCCCTCGTCGGCCGCGCCAAGCTCGATGGCTTTCGCATAAAGCCGGTCCACCGTCTCGCGGTCGTCGCAGCCGATCGCCGCCATGGTGCCGTTGCCGCAGGTCGCTTCTTTTTCGTCATAGGGCCCGCCGATGGCGATCATCGGCTCGCCCGGCGCCCGTCCGTAAAAATAGAGGCGGCCATTGTCGAAGGTCCGCTTGGCCCCGACCTCGGCCATGAAAGCGTCGTAAAATGCGAGCGACTTTTCGATATTGTTCGAACCCAGGGTCACGTAGGCGAGCATGATGATCCTCCGTTGCTCTCTTTCGACTTCTCCCACCATGGAGGGAACCGGGCGGCAAGCGGAATCTCGCAAAGCTCAATTGACCGTGATCGACAACCGCGACGACCGCCTGGGCGCGCACGCCGCTTGACGTTGACGTTAGCGTTTGCTGCAACCGCGCCAGCTGAGACATAGACCCTCCAGGAGCCCTGCCCCATGTCCGACATTCGCTTCGACAACCGCGTCGCCCTCGTCACCGGCGCCGGCGGCGGCCTTGGCCGCGCCCTCGGCCTCGAGCGCGCCCGCCGCGGCGCGAAAGTGATCGTCTACGACCTCGGCGGCGCGGTCGACGGCTCGGGCGGCTCTTCGGAAGCGGCCGAGGCCGTGGTTGCGGAAATCAAAGGCTTCGGCGGGGAGGCGATCGCGAACGGCTCGTCGGTGACCGATGACGCAGGCGTTCAGAAAATGATCGACGACGCGATCGGCACGTTCGGCCAGCTCGACATCATCATCGCGAACGCCGGCGTGCTGCGCGACAAGTCCTTCTCAAAGATGGACCTGCCGGATTTCGAGTTCGTCCTCGACGTCCACCTCATGGGTTCGGTCAAGCCGATCAAAGCGGCCTGGGACCATATGAAAGAGCGGAATTACGGCCGCATCGTCGTCACCACCTCGTCCACCGGCCTTTACGGCAATTTCGGCCAGGCGAACTATGGCGCCGCGAAGCTCGGCCTTGTCGGCCTCATGAACACGCTCAAGATCGAGGGCGCAAAGAACAATATCAAAGTGAATACGATCTGCCCCGTGGCCGGCACGCGGATGACCGAAGGTCTGATGCCCCAGGCCGTGCTCGACCAGCTGAAGCCCGAATACATCACCCCGGCCGTGATCAACCTCGTAAAGGAAGACGCGCCCACCGGCGTCATCCTTTCGGCGGCCGCCGGCGCGTTCTCAATGGCGCAAATCGTTGAAACCAAAGGGGCCTATGTCGGCGTCGGCGACGACCTCACCGCCGAAGCCGTGGCGGCGAAGATGGGCGAAATCACCGACACCTCGACCCAGACCCATTTCGATGCGGGCTCGGGCCATGGCCAAAACCTCTTCGCCCG
>CAYYNG010000467.1:0-2075 GCA_964472435.1 uncultured Hyphomonadaceae bacterium
CTGATCTCCATGGCATGAAGCTTGCGCCAATGGAGGGATGACGCGCGCAATGGCGAAAGATGGCGGGCCCAGCGCCCCGGCAAGCTCGGTTGACCGCTCGCGCCCCGCCGCACACGCCCGGGCTGCGCTTGGTCCTCTGACCGTATTCGCAGCCGTTTTCTGCCTCGTCGCGGTTTTGATGTCGCTTGCGCTCAGGGCCGCCGCTCCGATGCCCGACATGCAAGTGCTCAGCCCCAAGCTTTCGGCCTATCGCGCCGAAGCCTCGAGCTACGATACCGTGTTCATCGGCACCTCGCGCACGCTTTATCACATTGCGCCCAAGGCGGTGGAGGCGGGCGCCGCGGCGGCGGGATGCCCTGGGTGGTCGGTCTTCAATTTCGGCGTCTTCGGCCTCACCGGCGCCGAACAGGATTGGTTGATCGACAAGGTTTTAGCGGCGGGCGGACCCGCGCTTGCGCGGATCGTGCTGGAGGACCCCTTGCCGCAGCCGCGGCGTCTCGCCGACGCAATCTCTGCGCGGGGCCGCTATTTTCACGGTCCCAACCAGTATGGAGCAACGCTGGCGAGCATCGCAAGCTATCCGGAGAATCTGCCGAAGCGGCTGTTTCGGACAGGCGTCGCCGCCGCCGCAGTTCTCTATGATCTTTCCGGCGTCGGGCGCGCGCCGGACCTCTTTCCGGGCGCTGGGGCCGCCGATCCGGCCGTCTTTGATTTTCGAGAGAGCGGGTTTGAAGCGCTGGATGAATTGGACGTGCCCGACATCCTCGCGCGCCACAAAGACTTCATGGCTCGTCCTGAGGCGTTCGACGCCGCGCTCGCGCTCTATGGCGGCTCGAGCCCGAATGTTCGCGCCCGGGCCGGCTACCTCCTCGCGAAGGCGCGACGATTGGCCGATCAGGGCGTCGAGGCCAGCGTCTACGTCTCTCCCGATCCGTTGGAACTTGATCGGACACCTTTGGTCGGGGCCCTGATCGCAGCCTCCGCAACCGACGTTCCTGTCCTCAACTTCAATCAGCCGGATCGCTACGGCGACC
The DNA here is from genome assembly GCA_964472435.1 of uncultured Hyphomonadaceae bacterium. Classification (GTDB taxonomy): domain Bacteria; phylum Pseudomonadota; class Alphaproteobacteria; order Caulobacterales; family Hyphomonadaceae; genus CAYYNG01. Next base: position 1,035 of record CAYYNG010000467.1, read on the forward strand.
TGTTCGAGCGTGAGCTTTGGCATGACTTCAGCCACCTTGGCCGAGAGGGGGCCGAACGGCTGAGCTGGAAAGTCGGCGCGGCGCTGTGCGGTCCGGGCCGGAGCCGCTGACATGCTCTTTGTCGAGCTCCGTTTCTTCCTTTTCTTTGCGATCGTATTCGGCCTCGTTTGGACCTTCCGGGACAACGAAACGCGTAAGCGAATCCTCCTTTTGGCGTCTTACATCTTCTACGCCGCTTGGGACTGGCGGTTCCTGGCGCTGATCCTGTTCGTGACCGCTGTCAGCTACAGTGTCGGACGGCGGGCCGCCCCCGGCGCCGGCGATCGGGCGCTTCAACGCTGCTGGCTGGCTGGGGGCGTGGTCGCAGCCCTCGGCGTCCTCGGCGTCTTCAAATATTTCGACTTCTTCGCCGAGAGTTTCGAGGGCCTGGCGAACGCCGCTGGGCTGCCGGTGACCGCGGTGACGCTGTCGCTCGTTCTGCCGGTCGGTATTAGTTTCTATACGTTCCAGGCCATCTCCTACATGGTCGATGTCTTTCGCGGCGAGGTGAAAGCCGAGCGCTCGGCGGCGGATGTGGCCTTCTACATCGCCTTCTTCCCGCAATTGGTCGCAGGGCCCATCGTCCGCGCTTCGCAATTCATCCCGCAAATGGAGACGGCTCGCCGCTGGTCGGACGTCGACGTGCGCGCCTGCCTTGCGCTGTTCCTTGTCGGTTTTTTCAAGAAGGCCTGCGTCTCAGACAATATCGCGCCTTATGTCGATCTCGTCTTTGCGGACCCCGCGACGTTCGCCGCGTCTCAAGTGATCGGCGGGGTCCTCCTCTACGGCGTGCAGATTTACTGCGACTTCTCCGGCTATTCCGACATGGCGATCGCCTGTGCGGGGCTCCTTGGCTACAAGTTCTCGCCGAATTTTGCGGCGCCTTATCTAGCGGCCGACATCCAGGACTTCTGGCGGCGTTGGCATATCAGCCTGTCGTCGTGGCTGCGCGACTATCTCTACATTCCGCTCGGCGGCAATCGCCGCGGCGAGGCGCGGCGC
>CAYYNG010000468.1:0-2062 GCA_964472435.1 uncultured Hyphomonadaceae bacterium
GTTTCCGCACCGTGCCGCTGCCGACCTATTCCGAGATCCGCCTCGCCCTCGGCGCAAAGGGCGAGATCTCCCGCCGCTTCGACGCATTCGAGCCTGAGGCGGTGCATATTGCGACCGAGGGTACGCTGGGCATGGCGGGCAGGGCCATGTGCCTCAAGCACAAATTCCCCTTCACCACCTCTTACCACACCCGGTTCCCCGAATACGTCTCCGCCCGCGCGCCGGTGCCGCTGGAGGCCGGCTATAGCTTCATGCGCTGGTTCCACAAATATTCCGGCAAAGTCATGGTTGCGACGCCCTCGATGTGCCAGGAGCTCCGCGCCCGCGGCTTCCGCAACGTCGCCGCTTGGACCCGCGGCGTCGACACCGAGCTCTTCCATCCCGACAAGCGGATCGAGGCGGGCGCCGAGGGCGACCCGTTCGCGGGCCTGCCGCGCCCCGTTTTCCTGAATGTCGGCCGCGTCGCGGTGGAAAAGAATATCGAAGCCTTCCTTAAGGTCGACTTGCCGGGGTCGAAGGTCGTTGTCGGCGACGGCCCGCAGCTTGAGGACCTCAAGCGCGACTATCCGGACGCGGCTTTCCTCGGGGCCAAGTTCGGCGAGGAGCTGGCGACGGTTTTCGCATCCGCCGACGTTTTCGTCTTCCCGAGCCTTACCGACACGTTCGGCCTTGTGATTCTTGAAGCCATGGCCGCGGGCACGCCGGTGGCGGCCTTCGACGCGCCGGGCCCGAAGGACCTGGTGCCGGGCTCGGGCGCAGGCGCGATCGGCGATAATCTAAAGACGGCGTGCGAGGCCGCGCTCGCCTGCGACCGAGCCAGAACCCGGACCTATGCCGAGACCTATAGCTGGCGCGCCTGCGCCGAGGCGTTCATCGCCAATCTCGACCCGCTGCCGGTGCCCGAGCGCCGCCGATTCTGGCAGCGCCTGCGCCGCCGCCGGCGCGACGAACTGGGATCGTTCTAAAACGCCGCCGGCGGCGCCGCGCTTTAGGGGTTTACGCGGGGCCCGGCGCGATGCTATCGGCCGCGCGTCTGGCGGACCTCATCGCTCTCTTCGAGCCGGCACTAACGCCACGCCGGGTTTAAACACTTGGATGTTGGCGCTGCGATGGATCGTTACCTCACACCTTTGGACTATTCGTCCCACGAAGCTCCGGAACGGCCGGTTTTCTGCGCGCGGCCGACCCGCGCGGCGGCAGCGGCCGATTGGTTTCGGCGCCGCTTTCCGGGCGACGTGTTCTACGCCGTCAAAGCAAACCCCGCCCCGTGGCTGATCAAAGCGCTCCACGCAAGCGGAGTTCCCGGATTCGATATCGCCTCCGAGGCGGAGCTGGAGCTGGTGGGCGGGCTCTGCCCGACCGCCCGGCTCGCCTTCATGCATCCCGTGAAATCCCGCCGCGCCATCGCCCGGGCGTACCATGAGTTCGGATGCCGCGCCTTCGCGCTCGACCACCCCGCCGAGCTTGCGAAGATCCGCGAGGCGACAGGCGACGCCAAGGACCTGACCCTCGTCGTGCGCGCCGCAGCCGCCGGCTCAGGCGCTATTCTGGACCAGGCCGGCAAGTTCGGCGCGGCGGCGGAGCGGCTGCCGGACTTGCTTCGGGAGACGCGGCGCTACGCGGACGAACTCGGCGTCTCTTTCCTCGTCGGCAGCCAATGCCTCAGCCCGGAAGCCTACCGGGCCGCCATGGCGAACGCCTCCGCGCTGATCACGCAAGCGACGGCGACGGTCGACATCGTCGATGTCGGCGGCGGCTTCCCTGCCGCATATCCCGGCCACCTCGCTCCCCCGCCGCTCGAGCGCTACATCACCGCGATCGAAGAAGCGTTCGAGCCGATGATGGTGCTGGAAAACGCCGATCTCTGGTGCGAGCCGGGCCGCGCGCTGGCCGCAGAAGCCGAGTCGCTCTTGGTTCGGGTGGAGCATGTCCGCGAGGGGGCGGTCTACCTCAACGACGGAGCCTATGGCGCGCTTTACGACGCCGCGCATGAGAGCTGGAGTTACCCTGTCCGCGCGCTTGGCCGCGGGGGCCGCCGGCTGTCCGACGCGCCGGCCGCCTT
>CAYYNG010000469.1:0-2056 GCA_964472435.1 uncultured Hyphomonadaceae bacterium
GGTGCGCGAGCCGTCTTCCGGCGACCATTCCACATCGTCCACCAGGTTGCGGGCCTGCGCCACGGACCGGCCGACCGCCTCCAAAACCGCGTTCGGACCCATTTTGAGCTTGTGCTTCATATGCACGGGGCTTGTCGAAATGAACGTATGGATGCGCGGGTTCGCTGCGCGCCGGACCGCCTCGCCGCACCGGTCGATGTCGCTCGGCGTCGACCGGGCCAGGCCGCAGCTCGTCGCGCGTTTCGCCCGCTTCGCGATTTCGCCGACGGCCTCGAATTGGCCTGCGGAAGCGGCCGGAAATCCCGCCTCGATGATGTCGACGCCCATCTCTTCCAGCAATTCGGCGAGCTCGAGTTTCTCGCGCAGGGTCATCGAAGCGCCGGGGCTTTGCTCGCCGTCGCGCATTGTCGTGTCGAAAATTCGGATCTGTGGTCTGGATATCATTGTCGCGGCTCGTGTTCGAAGTTTGGAATTCTTCCCCCGGCCGCGCGCCGGACTAGAGGCCGGCTAACAGGACAACGGCCGAGGGCCGCTAAGCTCGAGCAATGAAAAACGCTGCCTCATACGAACAGGGTCACCCAAAATCATCGCGCGTGTCAACCGAATTGGCCTGCGCATTGGAATCTTCTTTCGAAAGTCGCCGAAGAACCCGCGCCCCGGCGGAGGCGAGCGCGATCAAGCCGGCGGCCACGGCGAGGGCCGCCGCCGCGGCGATTAGGGGCCGGCCGGCGAGCGCGGCGAAGACGCTTTGGCCGGCGAACGCCACCAGTGCGATTTTCGGCGAGGAGCCGAGGGCGAGCCCGGCGATGAACGGCCAATACCGCGCCCTGCTGACGCCGAACGCCATGTTCACAATGATGAAGGGCGCGGTCGGCACGTTTCGAACGAGCGCGCTGGCAAGGAATGCGTTACGGCCGATAAAGGCTGAGAGCCGGTTCGCGGACGGGCCGGCATACCGGCGAACGCTTTCCTCGCCGGCCCAGCGACCCGTCCAGAAGGTCGCTGTTCCGGAGCACACGGTTGCAGACCATGCATAGAGCCCGCCGAGCGCAGGCCCGAATACAAGCACGGCCCCTGCATGCAATCCGAACTGCGGGGCGCCAACATAGGCGCCTATGACATAAACCGCGATAAGCCCGACCGGCCCCAGCGGCGATTTAGAGACGCGTTCGAGGGCCTCGAAGGCCCCGTCGAACGCGCCAAAACCTCCGCTTCGACCGAAGGCCAGAAGCGCCAGGATCGCCGCGAAGAGGATAAGCGTTACGATGACAGCGCGCCGTGCGCTGGCGTCCATGTCTTTGATGAAGCGGAGAAACGCGCCCATAGCGCCCTGTGGCGGCGCCCGCATCCAGCGTCAAGCGCACTGCGCGCTCCGAGCCGCCTAGCCGGCGTTTGCCCTCGTTTCGTCCCAGCCGTCGTAGAGCCAAAGCCCCCTTTGGTGGAGGCGGGCGCTGGCGACCGCTTTTTCAGCTGCCAACGTCATCTCCGACGGCGTGACAAACTCATGGCGATCGGCCGCCATGCCGCAATAGCACCGCATGCGGACATCGGCGCGGCCCTGCCGGAAGGGCTCGGTCAAGACGGCCCGCACGGCCTCGCCGAACCCGCGGGCCTCCTCTTCGTCTGTCCACCCTGAGAAGGAGACTGCGAAATCGGCCCCGGAGAAGTACGCCGCCGTCGCATCGCGCCCCGCGATCGCCTGTCTGACGCGTTCCGCCGCCGTGCGAAGCGCTGCGTCGCCCGCCTCGTATCCGAAGCGCTCATTAACGCCGTGGAGATCGTCGAGATGGAAGATGAAAATCGCGAGTCTCGATCCGTCATCGCCATCTCGAACGAAGCGATCATACAGCGCCTGGGCGAAGCCGCGGCGGTTGAGCAGCCCCGTCATATGATCCGTCTGGGCGATTTCGGACAGCTGGCGGCGCGCCGTGGCGAGCTCTTGGTTCTGGATCAGAAGTGCCTGGGTTTGCAGATCTTTTTCTTCCAAAGCCGCCTGCAATTGCCGCGCGAGATAGCGGTTCTTGAGGTTTGCGTAGCCGGCGATCGCGAAATTAGG
>CAYYNG010000470.1:0-2054 GCA_964472435.1 uncultured Hyphomonadaceae bacterium
CCGACGCCAAGAAGATCAAGCAGGCGCTTGCCGAGCTCGAACTGATCGCCGGCCAGAAGCCGGTTGCGACGGCTGCGCGCAAGTCGATCGCCGGCTTCAAAGTCCGCGAGGGGATGAAGATCGGCGCGAAAGTCACCCTGCGCCGCGACCGCATGTACGAGTTTCTCGATCGCTTGACGACGATCGCGCTGCCGCGGGTCAAAGACTTTCGGGGCCTCAGCGGAAAGAGCTTCGACGGGCGCGGAAACTTCGCGATGGGCGTTAAGGAGCACATCGTGTTCCCAGAGATCAATTACGACCAAGTCGAAACCATTCGTGGGATGGACATCATCGTCTGCACCACGGCCAACACGAACGAAGAGGCCAAGGCGTTGCTCGCCGAATGCGGCTTCCCGTTTCGGAATTAGGCGCGAAGAGGCGGACCAAGACATGGCCAAGAAAAGCGCAGTTGAGAAGAACAAGCGTCGCCAGCGGCTTGCGGATAAGTACGCAGCCAAACGGGCGAAGCTGAAAGAGATCGCGATGGATGAGAATCTCGCCCTTGAGGAGCGGTTCAAGGCCCGCCTGAAGCTGGCCGAGCTGCCCCGGAATTCCGCCCCCAGCCGGGTGCGGAACCGGTGCGAGGTGACGGGCCGGCCGCGCGGATACTATCGTAAGATGCGGATGTCGCGGATCGCGCTTCGCGAACTCGGCGCCCTGGGCAAAGTGCCCGGGCTCGTGAAGTCCAGCTGGTAGGGAGGAGACGCGAGAATGGCCATTTCCGATCCCCTCGGCGATATGTTGACCCGCATCCGCAACGCGCAAATGCGCGGGCGATCGAGCGTGACGACACCCGCTTCGAAACTGCGCGAGCGCGTGCTCGAAGTGCTGCAGTCCGAGGGCTACATCCGCGGCTACGCGGTCGTCGAGAAAGGCGGGTTCCGAGAAATCGAGATCGAGCTCAAATACTATGACGGCGCCCCCGTGATCCAGGAGATCCGCCGGGTTTCGAAGCCCGGGCGCCGCGTCTATTCCTCGGTGAGCGATATTCCGCTGGTCCGCAACGGCCTCGGCATCGCCATCCTCTCAACGCCCAAGGGCGTCGTCTCCGACAATGTCGCCCGCAGCGAGAATGTCGGCGGCGAAATCCTATGCAACGTGTTTTAGTGAGAGCGAGCCATGTCCCGCATCGGTAAACTCCCCATTGCGATCCCCGGCGGCGCGACTGTGACCGTCGACGGCCAGACCATCGCGGCGAAAGGCCCGAAGGGTGCGCTGTCGATCGTTTTGTCGGATCTCATCACGCCGGAGCTCGATGGCGCCGAGCTTAAGGTCTCGCCGCGCGAGGACCTTGTCGCCGCTGCGAACGCCCGGATCGAAGCGGTCAAGGCGAAAGGGCGGAAAGCCCCCACCTTCGCCGAGGCCCTGGACGGCCAGGCGCGCACCCAGTGGGGAACGGCCCGGGCGCGGGTCGCCAACATGGTCGAGGGCGTGACGAACGGGTTTACCAAGTCGCTTGAGCTCGTCGGCGTCGGCTACCGGGCGCAGATGCAAGGCAAGGACCTCAAGCTGTCGCTCGGTTATTCCCACGACGTCATCTATCAAGCGCCCGACGGCATCACGCTCGCGACGCCGAAACCGACCGAGGTGACGGTGACGGGCATCGACAAGCAACAGGTCGGCCAAGTCGCCGCCGAGATCCGAGAGTTCCGCCGGCCCGAGCCCTATAAAGGAAAAGGCGTTCGGTATGTCGGCGAGTATGTGCGCCGCAAGGAAGGCAAGAAGAAGTAAGCCGATGAAAAGCCCACGGGACAAGAAAATCCAGCGCGCGCAGCGAGTTCGCACGAAGCTGAAGAAGATCGCCAACGGGCGGCCTCGGCTGTCGGTGGCGCGGTCGCTCAAAAACATCTCCGCCCAGATCATCGACGATGTGAACGGGGTGACGCTGGCGGCGGCGTCGACGCTTGAGAAGGACTTCGACGGCAAGGCCGCCGAGGGCAAGACGGGTGCTGCAAGCCTTGTCGGCAAGCGGCTTGCCGATCGCGCCAAGAAGGCGGGCGTCGAAGAGGTGATCT
>CAYYNG010000471.1:0-2054 GCA_964472435.1 uncultured Hyphomonadaceae bacterium
GCGAACGCGCGGCGATCAGTGCGGCGCGATGTGGTATACTAGCTGGAAGGTGCGCGACGCGGCGACCTAGGGCGTTTTCCGCTTCGGCCCGCGATCCCCGAACCACCAGAGCGTTGCGGCCGTCGCGGCGAAGGTCGCCGTCTCGGTGATCGCTTGCCGGCCGGCCGCATCCGCCACCACAAAGATCGCACCCGCGATCGCCCAAAGGAGGAACGTGAGCGCCGGCCGGGTGAGCCCGCGGACCGCATTGACCCACAGGTAGCTCTGCCCGATCGACGCGTCGGCCTCTATCGACGCTTTAAGGCCCGCCCAACGGCCCGAGGTTTCGGCAAGGGCCTCGTCCGCCGCCGCCCGCTCCGCCGCCGCGCGAAGGCTGTGCTCGCGCAGCGCCGCCTCGTGCGCCCAGCGCGCGCGCTCTTGGGCGTGTTCCTGGCGGCGCTCGAAGAAGGAGGCGACGCGCCCCACCGCGGTGCCGACTAGGCCGAAAACGCCCCCGCTGGCCGCGCTGGCGGCGACGCCGATGAAATCCGCCATGCCAAGGCCTCCAGTCTAGGACGCCTCGACTGTGTCATAGCGGCGCGTTGGGTCGGATAGATCGACTAGGCCGGCGCCATCTCGTACGCCCGCCCCTCGGCCAATGCAGCGCGGGCGGCGTTGTATTCCCGCTCCAGCTGATCGACATATTCGCCGGTCGACATGCGGGTTTTGACCGCGCCGATCCCCTGGCCGCAGCCCCAAATGTCCTTCCAGGCTTTCGACTTCTGCTCCCCGCCCGAGCCGAAATTCATTTTCGACACGTCGCCTTCCGGCAGGTCGTTGGGGTCGAGCCCCGCTTGCGCGATGGAGGGGGCGAGATAGTTGCCGTGCACGCCCGTGAAGAGGTTCGAATAGACGATGTCGCCGGCTTTCGAGTCGACGATCATGTCTTTGTAGCCGTCGACGGCGTTCGCCTCGTGGCAGGCGATGAAGGCCGAGCCGATATAGGCGAGGTCGGCGCCGAGGGCCTGGGCCGCCGCGATCGATCCCCCGTTCGCAATCGAGCCCGAGAGCGCGATCGGCCCGTCGAAGAACGCCCGGATCTCCTGAATCAGCGCAAACGGCGAGAGCGTGCCCGCATGCCCGCCCGCCCCGGCGCAGACCGGGATGAGGCCGTCGGCCCCCTTCTCCAGCGCCTTATGGGCGAAGACCACATTGATGATGTCGTGCAAAACGATGCCGCCATAGGAGTGGATCGCATCGAACACGTCGGGCCGGGCGCCGAGCGAGGTGATCACCACCGGCACTTTGTATTTCACGCACATCTCGACATCGTGTTCGAGCCGGTCGTTCGATTTGTGCACGATCTGGTTCACGGCGACCGGCGCGGCCGGCCGGTCGGGGTGTTTGGCGTCATGCTCGGCGAGCTCGGACGTGATCCGGTCGAGCCACTCGTCCAGCACCGGCCCCGGCCGGGCGTTGAGCGCCGGGAACGATCCCACGATCCCCGCCTTGCACTGGGCGATCACGAGATCGGGGTTTGAGATGATGAAAAGCGGCGAGCCGATCACCGGCAGGCGCAGATTCTGAAGCACGGGCGGCAAAGCCATGGGGTCCCCTCGCAGTCTGTTATGACCTCGGCATAAGAGGTAGCGGCCCCGCGCCCGGGAGCAAGCCTGACCCAGCGGCAGGCGCTTGAGCGCTCGACCGGAGGTGGGCGGGGCGTTAAAAGAGGCGCGCAGCTTGGGCGGAGGCGCGGGGATGGAAGCGGTCGTCTTGGAATTGGAGGAGGCGTGGCGCGAATTCCGCGGCCTCTCGCCCTTAAACCGGGCGCTGGCCGTTGCAACCCTGCTCGCCCTTGTAACGGCGGCATGGTGGCTGCTCACCTGGCCTGTTCGTGTTGCAAAGCGTCGGCGGGATCGGCGCGCGCGCGAAGCCGAAAAAGCTGAGGCGCGCAGGCGCGAGGAGCGCACCCAAGCCGAACTCGCCGAGCTAAAACAGCTCATCCTCGCCCAGGCCGCCGCCAAGGGCGAGCCTCTCGCGCCCGAAACCGAAGCCGCCTTCGAGAAAGCCGTCGA
>CAYYNG010000472.1:0-2042 GCA_964472435.1 uncultured Hyphomonadaceae bacterium
CCCAAATCGGGGCCGTCTATACGGGCGCCCGCGTAGAGTTCGAGCTGATCGAGCCGCAAGGCTATGAGATGTATTTCGAGCATGAGCGAGACATTCTTACGGTGGGGTTCGGAGAGGGTGAAATCGCATCGGCTGTGAACACAGACCGCATAAGTCAGCTGCGATGTTTGCCGTTCGGCTTTCATTATTTTCCAGCAGGAACCGCTGTTTACGCCGCGAACCCTGGGCCGAAGCGCCCTATTCTGACGATCCGTGTGGATCCGTCTTTAACCGATGAGATCGTCCGCAATATGTACGATGAGCCGCCATCGCCGCGGCCGCTTGCAAATGTTCTCTCACCACACGGCCGGTATCTCACGCGCGCGATGGTCGAACACCTCGCCGCCGGCCAGCCAGGCGGGCTGCTAGCCGCCGAGGCGCTAGCAACCACGGCTCTGGTTGAGACTTTCCAGGGTTCCGACGGGCCCGCACGCTCGAAGGCAGGCCGGGCGGCGCGCCCCGGCCCCGCGGCCCGGGTGGAGCGGGTGAAGGACTATGTGGAAGCGAATCTGTCGACCAACATCACGCTGGCGGAGATGGCCGACATCGCCGCGCTTAGCGTGTTCCACTTTTCGCGTGAGTTTAAACGCGCCACTGGCATGAGCCCGCACGCCTTCGTCCAAATCCGCCGTATCGAGCGCGCCAAGTCGCTGCTCGTCACCGACGGATCGGAGAGTTTATTGCAGGTCGCGCTTGCGTGCGGCTTCTCCAGCCAATCGCATTTCTCGACCGTGTTTAAGCGGTTCTCAGGGGTCAGCCCCGGCCGCTACAGACAGGACGCGGCGAGCTGAGGGCCCGATAAGTCTGGCGCGGTCCGTCCGCCGGAACCCCGCGACCGGCGGGCGAGCCGCCAGCTGCTTCAAGAACCGCGCGCCATGCGCGTCAGTAGCGGTTCTTCTGCATGATGACCGACATCACTTCTTTCGCGCGGTCTGAATCAAGCCCCATCTTCTCGGTGATTTGGTTCAGAAACTCGGCTTCCGCTTGGAGCAGTTTGCCGTCGGCGAGAACAATGTCGACGCAATGGGCGAAGATGGCGAGGCGCATGTCGGTCGGCAGCGCTTGGCAGGCTTCCTCGATTGCATTCGGCCGCTCGTTCATGCGTTGGTTGACCGTCTGGTTGACCGTTGCAAGCTCGGAGCCCGAGAGCCGCTTCATCGTTCGCGAGCGGCGAACGAGCGCCGCGATCTCCTGCCGCTCTTCTTCCGCAAGATCTCCATCCGCGAACGCTGCTGATAAAATCAGCCCCATGAATGCCTCGGTGATCGACCAATCGTTCGCCTGGAAGTCTTGGGCGAGCAGGTCGATGTCCGGCAAGGCGTTGTCTACCGCATCCGTCGGTTGGAAAATCACTTTGAAGTCGGCCATCCTCGTCCCCAGGGCTCAGGTGAAAGCTAGTCTCGTCGTCGCGCCGCCACGCTCATTGCATATGTGGCCGCCGCCTTTCCTCTTATACCGGCATCGCGCGCCGAGCGAAGAGGGCGCAGGCAAGCACGGCGGTAAACTTAATCGCTCGGACGGATCGTCCCGGCGCTCGGCGTTCGGGTCGCCGGCGGCGTCCAATCGCGAATTTGACGCCGAAGCTCCTCAAGCCGATTTACGCGCGTCTCCAGAATCTCCTTCGCCGGTTCGTGCCACGCCACGGGCTCGGTCGCCCACTCGGCGCGGCGATCCAGCGTTCCCCAACCGCGTTTCGGCCCCGCCAGCATTTCGCGGATCTCTTGCAGCTTGCTTTCGCTGTCCGTCACCAGCCTCGCCAGTTCGGCGTCGGTATCGATCTGGGTTTCCAGGCGATCGATCTGCTCGCGAAGGGATTCGATCACAGCATCTTTTTCAGTGACGAGTTCGCTGCTGTCTTCATCTATCCGAGCTTCAAGTTCAGCGAGCTTCTCTTCCGCCGTGGCCGCCGCCTGGGCCTGAGAATAGGCCAGGTAGCCGAGGACGGCGGTTAATAGAAGCATGGCGACCAATGCGATGACGGCGCCTCTCGTGGCTGCGGATGA
>CAYYNG010000473.1:0-2042 GCA_964472435.1 uncultured Hyphomonadaceae bacterium
CGTCCAGCGCGATGCCGACCGGGAAGAGGTTTTGATAGAGCTTATCGTAGTCCGCATACTGAAGGGTGGCGTTGAAGGAGAGATTATCCGAGAACGCATGGTCGATGCGGGCGCGGGCGATATGGGCCTCCAGCGTCGTGCGGTTGAAATCAGGATCGCCGAAAAAGGTCTCGTCGAAACCTTCCAGCGGCGCGCCTCCGAGCGAGGGCACGCCCCGGTCCACCACCCGATCGTCGTCGACATATTCATAAGAGACGACGATCCGCGTGTCCGGGGTCAGCTCCGCGGTGAAGGTGGGGTTCACAGCGAACCGGTCGCCCTCGAAAAAGTCCCGGTGATTGTCGAGGGACTCATAAAAGCCGTTGAGGCGGAAGGCGAACCGGTCCCCGAGCGCGAGGTTGCCGTCCCCCGCCGCAAAGGCGGATCCAAACGTATCGACGCTGGCCGTCGCCGAGGCGAAGGTCTCGCCGGTCTGGCCGGTCTTGGTGACGCGGTTAACAACGCCGCCGCCGCCCCCGCGGCCGAAAATCAGGGCGTTCGCGCCGCGCAGAATTTCAACCTGTTCGAGATTATAGAGCGGGCGGAAATACTGCACATCGTCGCGCAAACCGTCGATGAAGAAGTCGGCGGTTGTGTTTTGGCCGCGGATCGTAATCTGGTCGCGATGGCCCTCTCCCTGGCCGATCGAGACGCCGGGGGTGAAGCGGGTGACGTCGCCGATATCGATGAAGAACTGGTCGGAGATCTGCTCAGCGGAAATGAGGCTGAGGCTTTGGGGCACGTCGACCAGGGGCGTCGGGGTCTTTGTCGCGCTGAATTTTTCATTTGCGAGCGAGCGCCCACGGACCACGATCGTCTCTTGCACCTGGGTTTCAGGGTAGTCCGGGTCCGGATCGGCGTGGGCCGCGGCTGCGCTGGCGAGGGAGAGCCCCATGACCGCGAGGGCCCAGGCGGGTTTGGTGGTCGTGGCGGTCATTGGGTCCCCGGCGTCCGAAAATGCAAATCACTCGCAAACTCGTTAGCCGGTGTGAGAACGATCCGCAATCGCGTTCCGCAGCACGCGCATCAGTTGTCGAAGACATGTGGCCGCGCGACCACAGTTCGCGGGGCGGCTGCATGAAATTCGACCAAGTCGATGAGCGGGGTGTTCACATCGATCAGATAGTTTGGCGGCATGTTGCGATGTGGCTGCTACGTCTTCAATCTGCCGACCGGCTTGTTTCTAAGCGGCCTGATCGCCGCGATCACGGCCTGGGCGCTTTTATACACGGCATTTGTTCGCATCCCGTTCGAGGCGGAGCTCGAAAGCCGAGGGGTTGAGGCCACAGGCGAAATCACGGCGTTCGGCGAACCCTACCGGCCGTATCGCCGGGGCACAAAAAGTGTTCGCCACCAACGGGTTTATTATACGTTCGAAGACGCGACCGGTGCGCGCCACCACGGCGATATCGCCCTCAATCGCCGCCGCACGCGAAATTGGGCGGTGGGTCGTCTATTCAGTGTGCGCTACCTTCCCGACGCCCCGCATCGCCACCGCATATCCCTTCAAATCATCAATACCGGGCGAGAGGGTCTCGCAATCGGATTTGGACTGCTGTCGGCTGCGCTAACCGCAATGTTCGTGCTGCTTCTTCGATCCCCGTCCGATTGGTCGGGCCCGCGGATTTGGCCGATAATCTCAAGGACTTTGAGTTAGACGCTCGATGACTGCGACCGCCAGCCTGCGGTTATCTCTCACGAGACGTCTCACCCTATAGCGGAATATTATCGTGCTTCTTCGCTGGGTTTTTCACGTCCTTCGTCCGCAGCGTCCTTAGCGCTTTGGCGACGCGGCGGCGGGTGGAGTGGGGCATGATGATGTCGTCGATATAGCCCTTGCGGGCGGCGACGTAGGGGTTGGCGAAGTTCTCTTCGTATTCCTTCGTCCGCGCGGCGATTTTTTCGTCGTCTTCAAGCTCGCCGCGAAAGATGATCTCGACGGCGCCCTTGGCGCCCATCACGGCGATCTCCGCCGTCGGCCAGGCCACGCACCGATCCGTCCC
>CAYYNG010000474.1:0-2040 GCA_964472435.1 uncultured Hyphomonadaceae bacterium
GTTCCCACGCGTTACTCACCCGTCTGCCACTATATCGTTCGACTTGCATGTATTAGGCCTGCCGCCAGCGTTCGTTCTGAGCCAGAATCAAACTCTCAGGTTGAGAATTGATCCCGACGTATCGATCCCGGGAAAATCGGGATCGTCGCTTGCTTAAAGCGTGCGTTTTGACGAGAAACCCGTCCGTCATACCGCCCCGCCCGAAGGCCGGCCGGCATGAGAACAGTTTCTTGAGTAACGCAATCCGTCGCGATCGTCTGGACCCCCGAAAGGGTCCGCAAGCCGTCGCGCCGCCTGCGTTTCTCTTCCAATCCTTGCGATGTCAAACAGCTCGAGCCGGAGCCCGAAAGGCCGTTGGAAACCATGTTTCCGCGGACCGGAGCGGGGCATATAGGCCCCAGACTTTTTTCCGTCAACACCCATATTTCAGCCTTATCTCAGAGCCCGGTTTCCGGAGCGTGAACCTGAAATTTGGCGGAAAGGACCCTGCAGGCCACGGATGGCCCGGGCAGGCTTCGTGTTTCCGAAGAGCGGCATAGGTACCGCCCATTCGCCGGCTTTGGCAAGCGGAAAGTTCGGCGAGAACCGCTTTTTTGTGCGTTTTCCGGCGATCGCACCCGCGCCGACTACGACGCAAGGTAGGTCTTCATCGCCTCCGCCTCAGCCTCGGTTTCGGCGATCTTCCATTTCACAAGATCGCCGATCGAGACGAGGCCGACCAGCTGGCCGCCGGAATAGACCGGCAAATGGCGGATGCGCCGATCGGTCATCTGCTCAAGCGCCGCATCTACGGTTTCGCCTGGCTGAGTGGTGACCACTTCGCGGGTCATCGCGTCGGCGACGGCGATGTCCAGCGCAGACGCGCCGCGGCGCGCGACCTGGCGGACGATGTCGCGTTCGGAGAGGACCCCCGCCGGCGATCCGTCGAGCTTGAGCGCCACTACGGCGCCGATGCGGCGGTCGTCCAGGATCCGGGCCGCCTCCCGCAGCGAAGCGGTCGCCTCGACCGTCGTCACGCTGCGGCCGTCCGGGCCCTTGTCTTTAAGAATTTGATCGATCGTCACTGCCATCCTCCCTATGCGCGGCCCTCTTCATCAGCCGGGGCCGTTTCCGCCTGCGGCACGTGCAACAAGCGGACGGTGAGGATAGCAGATTTTCGCCCTCCTGGCTTCCCAGGCGCGCTCAGCTGGGCCGGGGCGGCGCAAACGAAGGGCCCCGCCGCCCGGGCGGGGCCCCTTTCATCTGCGCTCCGGCGTGCGCTTAGCCGCCGAAGGTCACCGTAATCTCGCCGCCCCAGAAGCGTGGCTCGCCCGGGAAGACCGCGAACTGGCCAGTCTGCTCGGGCACGCCGAAGCCCGTAACGTTGAATGCCTGGTCCGTGAGGTTGGTGCCGAAGAGCGACGCCCGCCAGCGGCCGTCGGCATCCTGCAGGCCGATGCGCGCGCCTAGGGTGGCGAAGGCGTCGTTGCCGAGGAACTCGAGCGCTTCGATCGAACTGATCGTCGCCTCGCTGTTCCAGCGGAAATTGAGATTGGCGAAGCCTTCGATGCCCGGGAAAAGCTCGCGGGTATAGGTGCCCTGCCCCGTCACGACGAACTCCGGCGTATTGCCGAGCTGAACCCCCCCCGGGAGCAAGCCGACGCCGACCACGACGTCTTCCTGGCGCTCGGCGTTCACATAGATGAAGCCGCCCTGCAGAACGAGGCCGTCGATCGGGTTGGCGAGCGCATCGATTTCGACCCCGAAGGATTCGACGTCCGAGCCGACCACGATGAAGTTCGTGCCGTTGAAGACGTTCTCCTGAAAGTCCTGGACGTCTTGGAAGAAGCCCGTCGCGTTGAGGCTGTAGCGACCATTGAGCCAGCTCGATTTGAAGCCGATCTCGTAGGCGTCCACCACCTCTTCTTCGAACTCGAGGTCCGACAGCTCCACGCCGCCGTCCAAATCGCCAGGAATGAGCGCCACATTGCCGAACCCGTCGACAAAGGATTGCGTCAAGCTCGTTGCGAGCCCCGACCGCGTCAGGTTGAACGAGCCGGA
>CAYYNG010000475.1:0-2037 GCA_964472435.1 uncultured Hyphomonadaceae bacterium
TAGGGGCACTGGAGGGTTGAACAATGCTGCGCGCCGCCGCCGCCCTTGCCCTCGTCGCCGTGGCCGGCTGCGCCGGCGGCCCCGTAACGACGCCCGTGATCGACCGCCCCCGGCAGGATGATCGCGGCGTGCTGGCGCGCGCCAGCGCCCTCCGCGCCCGCGCGATGGATCTCGAGGCCGCTGGCGACGGCCCCGCCGCTTTGGACGCCTATGCGGCTGCGCTGGAGCTGCAACCCGGCCATCCCTCGATCCTTTTCAGCATGGCCCGCCTCGCCGGCGAACTCGGTCAACATGACGCCGCCGCCGATTATATCGCCCAAGCGGCGGACACCGGCCTCACCTTCAACATCTTCCGCTTGCGCGAGGCTTTGCCCCGCGAGACCGAACGCGCGGCCGATGAGGCCCTTGCTCGAATTTGGGCGAACGGCGACGCCCGCGGCCGCCTCCTTCCCGTGGCGCGCGCGAAGGATCGCGACCTTCTTGTGGAAGGGGTCGCCTGGCATGGCGAGACGGGGCGGCTCTTCATCTCAAGCGTTGCAAAGCCCGGCGTCTATGAGCTTTACGCCGATGGAAGCGTCGAGCGGTTCGACCGTCCCGCGAGAAAGACGGGCAGCGTGTTCGCCATCAAGCTCGATCCCGCGCGCCATCTGATATGGGCTGCGACCTGCACAGCGCCCCAGACGCCGGCCGACGCGCGCGCGCCGACGGCTTTGGTCGCCTATTCTCTTGAAACGGGGGACGAGGTCGCCCGGCTCAGCACGCCCGACGGGGAAGGCTGCATCACCGACGCCGTTGTCCACGAGGCCGGCCTCTTCTTAATCGATAGCCGACGAAACCAGGTTTTCCGTTCCGTCGCGATCGATGGAACCCCGGCCCTCTTCGCCGCCCATAGGGATTTCGCTGCGCTCCAGGGCGGCGCGATCGTCGGCGATGCGCTCTACCTTGCGGATTACGATCTCGGTCTCTTCCGCGTTGATCTTGATAGCGGAGCGGCGCGCCGGGGCGATGGCGGGGGTTCGCCGCTCATTGGGTTCGACGGGCTCTACAGCTCGCCGAACGGAGACTTGATCGCCGTCCGGAACGGGGCCCAGCCCCACGGCGCGGTCCGGATCGCGCTCTCCGCAGGCGGCGGCTCGGCGACCGCCGTCACGCCGCTCGCCACCGGTCACGGCGTGCTGGACGATCCCACCCTCGGCCAGATCGTTGGCGACGAGTTCATCTTCGTCGCCAATAGCCAGTGGCGGCGCTTTCCCGACCATGGCGGCCCGCCGGACGAGCCGCGCGAGCCGACACGGATCGTTTCGGTGTTTTTGGACGAGTAACCGCTATTTCGGCCCGAGCATGTCCGCGGGCCGGACCGCTTCGTCGTATTGCTCGTCCGTCACATAGCCGAGGGCGAGGGCCGCTTCCTTGAGGGTCGTGCCCTCCTTGTGGGCCCTCTTGGCGATCTCGGTCGCCTTGTCGTAGCCGATGGTGGGCGCGAGCGCGGTGACGAGCATCAAGGAGCGGTTCATCAGTTCGGTGATGTTGTCGGTTCGCGCTTCGATTCCGACGACGCACTTGTCGGTGAAGGACTGGCAGACATCCGCCAGCAGCCGCACGGATTGGATCATGTTGTAAGCCATCACGGGCTTATAGACATTAAGCTCGAAATGGCCCTGGCTGCCGGCCACCGTCATGGTTGTGTGATTGCCCATCACCTGGGCGCAGACCATGGTCATCGCCTCGCACTGGGGGGGATTCACCTTGCCGGGCATGATCGAGGAGCCAGGCTCGTTCTCCGGCAGAGCGAGCTCACCGAGGCCCGAGCGCGGCCCCGAGCCGAGGAACCGGATGTCGTTTGCGATCTTGAAGAGGCTGACCGCCACAGTGTTCAGCGCGCCGTGGGCCGAGACGTAAGCGTCGTGTGCGGCGAGCGCTTCGAACTTGTTCGCCGCCGTCACGAAAGGCAGCTTCGTGAAAGCCGCAACCTCTTCGGCAAAGGCTTCGGCGAAGCCGGGTTTGGCGTTGAGCCCCGTGCCGACGGCGGTGCCGCCT
>CAYYNG010000476.1:0-2036 GCA_964472435.1 uncultured Hyphomonadaceae bacterium
GGGGCGATGGGTCTTGGGTTGTATTCCGATCTCTCAGGCGCCGCCGTGTTGATCACCGGCGGCGCCACCGGCATCGGCGCGGCGATGGCGAAGGCCTTCGCCGGCCAGGGCGCCCGGGTCGCCGTCGTGGATATCGACGAGATCGAGGGCGACGCCCTCGCTGACGAGCTGAATTGCGATGGCGGGGACGCGGCTTTCGTCGCCTGCGATTTGACCGATGTCGAGGCGCTCCGCGCGGCCGTGGAAGAGGCCTGCGCGGCCATCGGCCCGGCCCAGGTGCTCGTCAACAATGCAGCCGATGATCAGCGCCACGGATTTGAAACCGTCGGCGCGGCTGAATGGGACCGGTTGATGGCCATCAATCTCAGCCACCAGTTCTTCGCCGCCCAGGCTTGCGCGCCGGCGATGGCGGACGCGGGCGGAGGCGCCGTGATCAATATGACCTCGAACAGCTATCTCTTGGGCCTCGCCGGCTACCCCGCCTACACCGCGGCCAAGGCGGGCGTCGCCGGGCTCACCAAAGCGCTCGCGCGGGAGCTCGGACCCGATGGGATTCGGGTGAACGCCATCGCGCCGGGCTGGGTGATGACCGAGAAGCAAAAGACGCTGTGGCTGACGCCGGAGGCGGAGCGGGAATTGATGGAACAGCAGGCGCTCAAAACCCGGATCGAGCCCGAGGACGTGGCGGAGCTCGCCCTATTCCTCGCCTCGGACGCCTCCCGCATGATCACAGGCGGGGTCCATGTCATTGATGGAGGGCGCTGGTGATATCGGCGTCCGAACGCTTCACCGCGGCGTTTGAAGCCCAACCGCTGGTGGCGATCCTGCGCGGCCTGCGGCCGGAACGGGCTGCGGAGACCGCAGAGGCGCTGGTCGCGGCCGGGTTCACCTTGATCGAGGTGCCGCTGAACTCGCCCGAGCCCTTCGCCAGCATCGCCGCCATGGTCGAGGCCGCCGGCGCCCGCGCCCTTATCGGCGCAGGCACGGTGTTCGACGACGGCGATCTCAGCGGGTTGGCCGACGCCGGCGGCGCGTTCGCCGTCTCGCCCCACACCAACGAGGCCCTGATCCGGACGGCGAAGGATATGCGGCTTGCGGTGATGCCCGGCGCGGCGACGGCGAGCGAGATCGCCACGGCCGACCGCGCGGGCGCCGATGCGATCAAACTGTTTCCGGGCGAGGCGGTCTCGCCGGAGGTGCTGAAGGCGCTGCGCGCGGTTTACCCCGACACGGTCCGCCTCTGCCCGGTGGGCGGGGTAACGGTGGAGACCATGGCGTCCTACTGGGCGGCGGGGGCGAGCGGGTTCGGCGTCGGCGGCGCGCTGTTCAAGCCGGGTCTTGCGACCGCCGAGCTTCTCGAGCGCGCCCGCGCCTTCGTCGCCGAAATGGCCGCATGCCGGGCGGCGGCATGACGCCGGTCTGCGTCTCGCCGACGGGATGCCTTCTCGGCGAGGGTCCGCTATGGAGCCCCTCGGACGGGCTGTTGTGGTGGGTCGACATCAAGCGCGCTAAGTTGCACCGCTACAATCCCACGACCGGAAACACCCGGCGATATGACTTGCCGTTGCGGGCGAGCGCCCTGGCCCATTGGCAAGGCGCGCTCTTGATGATCGGCGACCAGTCGATCGGCGTCTTCGACCCGGCGACCGAGGCGTTCGATCTCCGCGCAAAGCTCGAGGGGCAGACCGCCGGCGTGCGGACGAACGATGCGGGCGTCGCACCCGATGGCGGTCTTTGGTTCGGCACCATGGATGATGCGGAGACGGTGAAGGCCGGGCGCTACTTCCGCCTCGGGTCCGATTTGACGGTTCGCCCGATTGCGCTGCCAGACGTCTTGGTGACGAACACGTTCCAATTCGCGCCCGATGGCCGGACCTTCTATACCGCCGACAGCGCCCTGCAGGTGATCCACGCCTATGATCATGACCCTGCGACCGGCGCGCTGGCGGGCGGGCGCGTCTTCGCGGACGTCTCCGAGCTTGGCGGCCACCCCGACGGCTCAGCGATCGACGCCGAGGGCTATCTTTGGAACGCCC
>CAYYNG010000477.1:0-1517 GCA_964472435.1 uncultured Hyphomonadaceae bacterium
GATCTTGGCCCGGCTGCCCGGGTCGCGGGCGCAGGCCTTGATTTCGATCACACCGTCATAGACCTCCGGCACTTCCTGGGAGAACAGGAGCTTCATGAAGTCGGGGTGGGCCCTGGAGAGGAAGATCTGCGGACCCTTCACCTCGCGGCTCACCTTATAGAGATATGCGCGCACGCGGTCGCCGTTTTGGAAGTTCTCGCGCGGGATCCCGTCATTGCGGCGAATGATGCCCTCGGCGCGGCCAAGATCGACGATCACATGACCGTATTCCACGCGTTTGACGATACCGTTCAGGATCTCGCCGACGCGGTCTTTGTATTCGTCGTACTGGCGGTCGCGCTCGGCGTCGCGCACCTTCTGCATGATGACTTGCTTCGCCGATTGGGCGGCGACGCGGCCGAAATCGAAGGGCGGCAGCTCCTCTTTGATCTCGTCGCCGATCTCGAGATCGGGATTGATCTTTTTCGCGTCGGCGAGGCGGATTTGGCTGTCCTCGTCCTCGATTTCATCATCTGCGGCGACGGTTTGGATGCGCCAAAGGCTTTGTTCGCCCGTGTCGGCGTCGATCACCGCCCGGATGTCCAGCTCCTGGCCGTATCGGGCCTTCGCCGCTTTTTCGATGGCCTCGGCCATGGCGTCGATCACGATGGATTTGTCGATCGCCTTTTCTTCGGCGACGGCTTTGGCGATCTGCAGGATCTCTAGTCTGTTGGCTGATACGCCGACGGTGGTCATGGGGCGCTCCTACGCTTCTTTCTCTTTGTCCCTCGCGGGAACACTGCCGGTTGTGTCGGGTCGGGCGGCGTCGATCAGGTCGTCGGTTAGGACGAGCGAGGCCTTCGACATGTCTTCAATGCGGGCGACGAGCTCGGCCTGTTCGCTAAGCTGAATGGCCACGCCGTCTTCGTCTTCCCGGGTGATCACGCCTTGGAAGCGCCGGCGGCCCTCGAGCGGGCGGGCGAGCTCGATTTTCGCAAGATGGCCGGCCCATCGCGCAAAGTCGCCCGGGCGTGTCAGCGGTCGGTCGACCCCCGGGGTCGAGACCTCCAGCGTGTAGGCGTCGGGCACCGGGTCCGCGGCCTCGAGAACCGGGGAAAGAGCGCGCGACAGCGCTGCGCAGTCTTCGACATCGGTCGCCGCCCCGCCTGCTCGCTCCACCATCAGCTGCAGCGTCGGCCGCCGCCCCCCTGTGAGGCGGACGCGCACGATCTCGAGTCCCAGGCGTCCTGCTTCAGGGGCGACCAGGCCGAGGATGCGTTTTTCAAGCTCGCTTTGCGCGATCACGTCAGGGCGGCTCCGAAATAGAAAGCGGCGGCCCCGTTGCCCGGAGCCGCCGCCGATATCATCCGACTTGGGAGCGATATAAGCCGCCCTTTGCCGCCTGTCACCCCCTGGTTCGGCTTAGAGCGTCTTCAGATCCACGGCCGATGTCTTGCCGCGCCGCTCGTCGGTGTAGATCTCGTAGGACAACTTATCTTAAAAATCAATCCTCCGCAAGCAGGACTTCTAGACTGCCG
>CAYYNG010000477.1:1527-2025 GCA_964472435.1 uncultured Hyphomonadaceae bacterium
AACACGTCTGCGCCCCCTTCATCCTGCTTAATGAATGCATAGCCTTTGGGGTCGTTGAACCATTTGACTTTTCCGGTCGCCATTCGCGGCTCCTTCTCTCCCGGTTAGCATCCCCCCGAACCTCCCGCACGGCGAGCTCGGAGAAGGTTAAATATCAATTCTGGGCGGGGAAGTCATGGCCGTCGGTCCGACGGATCACGGCATTCTTTCAGACCGACCTTGCATCGATGGCGCGACAAGGGCCACAGGGCGCCGCGCGCGTCAAGCGCAATCGGGGCCCTGAGACGGACGCCGGATGAAATCGAACCACACGGGCGCGCAGTCGCCGAGGCGTTTGGCTTCATAGCGTGTGGTGACGTGGTCCCGGGGCGGCGTTCGCCAATCGCCGGCCTTTTCCGCGCTCCACTGAAACCCGCCATGGGCGCGGAACCGCCACAGCGCTTCAGTCGCGTAATCGGCGATATCGGTTGCGAACCGAACGGTTCCGCCGGCCGCCAT
>CAYYNG010000478.1:0-2011 GCA_964472435.1 uncultured Hyphomonadaceae bacterium
GACCCCGTTCGACCCCCCGCTTATCTCGTTCATCCCGCCCTTTGTCGCCAATGCTTCGATGGAGACCGGCGTCGCTCGCAAGCCAATCGAGAATATGGACGCTTATCGCGGCGAGCTGGCGAGCCGGCTCGACCCGACCGCGTCCTTCCTCCAGGGGATCCAGAGCGCGGTGCGCGCAATCGATCCAGCCAAGCGCATCGTGTTTGCGGAAGGGGAGGAGCCCTCGGTGATCCGCGCGGCTTACTCCTTCAAAAACCAGGGCCTCGGCCACCCGATCCTCATCGGTCGGGAGGAGCAGGTGACACGCAACATGGCCCAGATGGGCGTGCCGGAGGGCGAGCTTGAAATCATCAATGCGCGCCTTTCGGATCGGAACCCCGAATACACCGATTATCTCTACGCCCGGCTGCAACGCCAAGGCTACCTGAAGCGGGACGCCCAGCGCTTGGTGAATCAGGATCGCAACGTTTTCGGCAGCTGCATGCTGGCCCTCGGCGATGCCGACGGCATGGTGACCGGCGCGACCCGCAATTACGACGTCGCGCTTAGCGATGTCCGCCTTGTGCTCGACCCGCTGCCAGACCAGCCCATCATCGGCATGTCCATGGTGGTCGGCCGCGGCCGGACGCTTTTTATCGCGGACACGAGCGTGGTGGAGCTGCCCTCGGCGGAACAGACGGCGGCGATCGCCTGCGAAGCGGCGCGGGCGGCCCAATGCCTCGGCTTCACGCCGCGCGTCGCGCTCTGTTCCTACTCGACTTTCGGCAACCCAATGGGCGAGCGAGCGGCGAAGATGCGCGAGGCGATCGAAATACTCGACGCTCGAAAGGACATTGATTTCGAGTATGAAGGCGAGATGGCGGCGGATTCGGCGCTCAATCCCAGCCATCGCATGGTCTATCCGTTCTCGCGGCTGACCGGGCCCGCCAACGTACTCGTCATGCCGGCGATCCACTCCGCGGCGATCTCGACCCAGCTTCTCGACGCCATGGGCGGTGCGAACGTGATCGGGCCGATGCTGCTTGGACTTGAAAAGCCGGTGCAGATCGCCGCCATGGGCGCTCGGGTGAACGACATCGTCACGCTCGCCACCATCGCCGCGTTCGATGTCGACGGCGTCACGCGCCAGGCCGCCTGCGGGGTCTAAGGTTTAGACCGACGCCGGCGCAGGCTCGGCCGCCTTCGCCTCGCGGTCCGGTTTGAAACCGTTCGCCAAGAAGCTCAGGGCGATCGCCGGCCCGCCCAGCGCGGCCGCGAATAGGAAGAAGGCGGAATAGCCCTCGATCGTCGCGGCCTGGCCGCCGCTGAATGCGAGCACCATGACCCCGGAGGTGCCGGCGACGAGCTTCGGGCCCAAAGTGTAAATGGAGCTGAAGATCGCATACTGGGTGCCGGCGAACGAGCGGCTCACCATGCTCGACATGAAGGCGACGAAAATGGTGCCGGCATAGCCGCCGGCGATATTGTCCGCTGTAACGGCGATGAAGAGAGGGACGAGGGAGCCCGGAGGCTGCAAGACCAGCCAGGCGAAGGTGAGATTGCCGAGAACCGAAACCACCGCGCCCAAGACGAGCGAGGTCCGAAGCCCGAGGCGAAGCGCGGATAGACCCGCCAGCGCCACCCCGACGAAGATGATCCAGGGGCCGTAGGCGCCGCTGACGATGCCGATATCGGCCGGCGAGTAGCCCATATGCGTGTAGGCGGGCTTGGCCATAATACCCATCACAATGTCGCTGAGCCGATAGGTCGACACGAACAGAAGAATCCAAAGCGCCGTCCAGCCGTGACGCCAGAAAAAGTCAAGAAAGGGCGCCAGCATGGGATGGTTCAGCTGTGGCGCCTCGCCCGGCAAGCGCCGAATGAACGGGATGGCGACGGCGCAAGCGAGGATAGGCGCCGCGGCCAGATAAAGGGCCCACTGGGCGATCTCTCCGCGCGAGGGCGCAAGGCCGGCCGCCGCTCCGATCCGCGGAAGCAGCCATCCCATCGCCGCTGCCGCGCAGGCGACGCC
>CAYYNG010000479.1:0-2008 GCA_964472435.1 uncultured Hyphomonadaceae bacterium
GGCCCGACTCGAACGGGCACTTCCGTAAGGAAAACGGATTTTGAATCCGTCGCGTCTACCGATTCCGCCACAGGGGCCGCCAAGGCGAGGTCTTTGCCACGCGGGAGCGGCGACGGTCAATCGCGCTCGACGGTGCTTCCGAACCAAGATAGGCGGAGCGCATGATCCAAGCGCCGTCCGCCCGAACGCTCTTGCAATCGATTGAAGCCATGGCCGCCGAAGCGCCGGAGGAAGGGTTTTCGCTGCGGGCGATCATGGATCGGCTCGACGAACGCGCCTTCGGCGCGCTCTTGTTCGTCCTCGCCCTGCCTTGTTGTATTCCGTTCCTGTGGGGCGTGCCCCAGGTCGTGGCCGTGCCGATGATCGCCATCGCCGCCCAAATGGCCGCGGGACGGCAGGAGCCCTGGCTGCCCCGGCGCCTCGCCGATCGGATGATCGATAAAGCGGGCCTTGACCGAACGGCCCGCGGCGGGCGGCGTTGGTTCGGCTGGGTCGAGGCCCTCGCCCGCCCGCGGCTTCTGTGGCTCTCCGGCCCGAAGGCGGAGCGGCTGCTCGGTCTCTTGCTATGCGCCTTCTGCGCCTCGATTTTGGTGCCGCTGCCGGGCACCAACACCGTGCCGGGCATCGGCGTCGCCTTGGTCGCCTTCGGCCTCATGGCGCGGGACGGGCTCGTCATCGTCTTGGGCGGACTGATCGGAACGGTTTGGATCGGCCTTTTGGCGACGGTGGGCGCGACCGTCGTCCGGGCGGCGGCGGAGGCGGCCCTCGGCGCGTTCGGCGGTTGACGCGGCGAAACGACCCGAGCGGGTGCAATTGCGGGGCGCGGTCTCCTCAGCCATTATGCCGAGGGTGGATAAGCTTTTGGGATTATTGCGCGATTGGCGCTGGCCGATCGTTTCGATCGCGGCGGGGGCGGCCGCCCTCGCAGGCGCGCACGCGTTCGAGATTTTCGGACGCATGGCGCCATGTCCCCTCTGCCTGCGACAGCGCGAGGTCTACTGGGCGGCGCTCGCCATGGCGGCCACCGGGCTTGCGCTGTGGCGGTGGCGTCCGAACGAGCGGTTCTTGGTGGCGCTCAACGTGATGCTCGGCCTCGTCTTCGTCACCGGCGCGGTGGTCGCCGCCTACCATGCGGGGGTCGAGTGGCTCTGGTGGGAGGGGCCGGCCGGATGCGCCGGCGGCGTCGCCGGGGCCGACGCGCTCCGGTCCGGCGACCTCTTCGGCGGGTTGGATCGCCCGCTTGCAACGGTCTCGTGCGTCGACGCGCCGTGGCGGATGCTCGGCTTGTCCATGGCCGGCTGGAACGCGCTGATCTCGCTAGGCTTAGGTGCGGCGAGCCTGTTGGCCGCCCAGCGCACGGGCCGGAGGTTAAGCTAGGAATCGCGCGGCGGCCCAGCCGATCAAAAGCGCGAGGACCGCGCCTGCGGTGGCGAGGCTGCGCAGCCCGCCATACCAGCGCGGCAGGGACCGCCCCTCGGCCACATCCCACGCCCAATGCGCGGCGAGCGCGGCGGCGCCGACGAGGTGGATCTCGGGCCAAATCGGTCCGATGACTTTAGCGATGACCAGGCCCCACCCAATGAGCGAGCCGGCGACCGACAAAACAAGCACCCGCCACCGGGGCCCCGTGAACACTTCCGTCATCATCTCCGCGCCCCAGCGCGCGCCGCCGAGAAAGCTGAGTATGACAGCTGTGTAGGCGACAAGCACGAGGCTGGCGTTCGCCATTGCAATCGGGTTGTCGCGCAATAACGCCATCGCGCCGGCCGCGCCGTAGAACGGGATCAGGCCGGCGACGGTCAGCGCAAGGGGCGCGGGCGGGATGGCGAAAGCGTCGCGATGCATGGGCGAGAGGTCCTCTCGCGGGGGACTTGCACGATCCGTGCCCCCGGGCGCAACCGGCTCGTCCATCGGCTTAGGGGTTCAGTTCGACATCCCAGTAGAGGTAGTCGAGCCAGGTCTGGTGGAGATAGTTGGGCGGGAACCGCCGGCCGATCTCGTGCAGCTG
>CAYYNG010000480.1:0-2006 GCA_964472435.1 uncultured Hyphomonadaceae bacterium
GCGACAAAGAGCGACTGCAGATCGTTCGAGCCGACCACGATGACCTTTTGGCACATGTCCCGAGCAATGGGTAGGCCGAAACCTCCGCATACGACATCGCCAAGGAAATCGAGTAGGACGTAGTCGAAGTCCCACTCATGGAAACCCAGCTTCTCGAGGAGCTCAAAGCCGTGGATGATCCCGCGTCCGCCGCAGCCGCGGCCCACTTCCGGGCCGCCGAGCTCCATCGCGTAAACGCCGTCACGCTTGAAGCAGACATCGCCGATTTCGACCGGTTCGCCCGCCTCTTTTTTCTTCGTGGACGTCTCAATGATGGTCGGGCAAGCGCGCCCCTTGAACAGGAGCGAAGTCGTGTCACTTTTCGGGTCGCAGCCTATGAGCAGGACTTTCTTGCCCTGCTGCGCCATCATGTAGCTGAGATTGGCGAGGGTGAAGGACTTGCCGATGCCGCCCTTGCCGTAAATGGCGATGATCTGAGTTTCTTTCGTGACCGGCGCCGTGGAAATCGGATCGGGCTCGGCGGCCGCCTCTTCGCGGAGGCCTTCATCGATCGCGCCAATGGCGCTCCCGCGGTCAATAAGCGTGGTCATGGCATGATCTCCAGTCGAGCGCCATTTTCAGGCAGCCCGGGTCTTCAAACGCGGTTTGATAAGCACCGAAAGCGTCGGCGGCGGCGGCGGTGTGCGTCACCAGGCCAGCAAGCGACAGCCGGCCGTCCCGGCGCATCGCGAGGACGGCGTCGAGGTCCGTCCGCGTCCACTCCGCGGCGATGTGTAAACTCGCCTCCCGCATAAAAGCCGGGGCGAACGCAAAGGATGGACGCTCCGCATAGAACCCGGCGAGCACCACCCGGCCATTGCGCGCCGAGCGCGCGATGATCTCGTCTATGACGCGTGGGTCGCCGCTCGCATCGCACGAGACATGATAATCCGTCCGTGGATCCGCCTCCGCCGCCATCACCGGATAATCGGCGTCGCCGAGACGGGCGGTATCGCATTCCCAGACCGTCGGAGGCGGCGCGCCGAGGCCGACGGCGATCCGGGCGATCAGACGGCCCAAAACGCCATGGCCGACGATCAGCTCCGGCGGCCCGCACTTGGCGACGGCGTGGTAGGCGGTGGCCGCCAGCGCGAGGAGAACATCGTCCTCCTGCGGCGCGGCGTCCAGCACCGCGACGCGGTCTCGCGGCGCAATCAAGCGCGATGCAGACGCGCCGAACACGCTTTGAACTCGCTTAAAGCAGTGCGCGCCCGGCACGAATACGCTGCGCCCGATCAGGCTGGAGTCTCCCTCGGACCGGGCGACGACGCCGACGGCCTCGTATCCAGGCACAAGCGGGTAAGCGAGACCAGGAAACGGCGGCATGTCGCCCCGCCAGAGGAGCCTTTCCGTGCCGGTGCTGACGCCGCTCCAGTGAACGTCCACCACCACGTCTTTATCGCTCGGTTCGATCAGATCCAACGCCTCAACGCCGACGGCCGCCTCGCCTTTGAACACGATGGCGGCGCTCCGCCCGTCGTCGCCCCGCACCTCCCGCGCACTTGCGGTCGCATTCAAAGAGCGGTGCTTGACGGTTTGCAGCATCATAGTGTCATCTTAACTAGACAGTTTTGACTGTCAATCTTTTGAGACGACGGATTGGCTAACTTTCTTTCCCTCGCGGCGGGCCGTGCGCTTTACAGCCCGCGACCGGTCAGCCGCCGCCCCGTCGCCCTTAACGCCCCAACTCCGTGCCGTCGCTTAGGCGAAGCTTTGCCCGCGCCCCGCGCGCAGTCTGATGGCCCGCCGATGGTATAGGATCAGTCCGAGCCCGACGATCAGCGGCGCCGACCACAGCGCCGGCGTCAGCGCCGCCTCCGGCAGAATGCGCACCGCGCCGAATGCGAAGAACGCCGTGTAGACAGAGATCCCGGCGCCGACCAAGGCTTTCACATGCTCGCGCAGCCAGGCGAGACGGGCGGGCCGGGGACCATAAAGGTGCCACATGTTCGTCGCGACCGTGGCCA
>CAYYNG010000481.1:0-1994 GCA_964472435.1 uncultured Hyphomonadaceae bacterium
GCGCTCCATCAGATAGGCTTGGGCCGTGATCGGTTCGGGGTAGCGGTTCGGGCGATCGGCGCCGGCGCACAAGGGGAGGGTGCGGATCTCCACGTCCGGCGCGAAGTGTAGGAAAAACGGCATCGAATAGCGGGCGAAGCGCGACCGTTCCGGCGCAGGGTTCACCACCCGGTGCGTCGTCGAGGGCAGGACGTCGTTTGTCAGGCGCTGCAGCATGTCGCCGATATTGACGACAAGAGCGCCCGCCGGCGGATTCACGGCGAGCCAGTGGCCGGACCGGTGCTTGACCTCTAGGCCCGCTTCTTCCGCGCCGAGCAGCAAGGTGATGACATTGATATCCTCATGGGCCGCGGCGCGCACCGAACCCTCTGCTGGCGGCGTCTCCTGCGCCGGATAGTGGAGGAGGCGGAGGATCGAATTGCCCTCCCGCACCTTGTCGTCGAACCAGTTGCGTTCAAGGCCGAGATCCATGGCGATGGCGTGAAGAAGGTCCAGCCCGAACCGGTCGAGCGCGCCGTAGAGATCGCGGGTCGCAGCGTCGAAGTCGTCGACCTCGGCCACCGCGGGGGTGGGCGACATAAGGTCCGCGTGAGGCGATCCCGCGGCCAGGTCTCGGCCGGTGTGCCAAAACTCCTTGAGATCATGGGCCGCGCGGCCCTTGGCGTTTTCGACGCCGAAGGGCGTGTAGCCGCGCTGGCCGCCGCCCGCCGGGTCGAAATAGGCGCGCTTGATCGCGTCGGGCAGGGCGAAGAAGGCCCGGGCCGCCGCTTCGGCGCGATCGATGGCGGCCTGGTCGACGGGATGATCGGTGGCGACCGCGGACCCGGTTTCCCGGTCCGACAGGCCGAGCGCGGCGGCGAAAGCGGCTGGCGCTTCAGTCCACAGGTGGAAGGAAATCGGTTCGAAAAGCATGTCCATGGCCTGGTTCTAGCGGCGCTTGGCGGAAAACGGAAACCCGCCCGGCGCGCCGACCGAGGGATGCATCCGCGAGTAAAAATTAAATATAGATAGATTAACACTTCGGCGAGCGTAAGTCGTCTGTCTCGCCCTCTATTAACCTTAATGAAAATATCTTCCACAATTCTACACCCATCGCCGAGGCGGCGACGTGATGGATTGTCCGAGGGGCGAAGAGGCCGAAACGGCCCAGGGCCTTGAGAGACAGGTGTTAAGAAGGGAAGACCAATGGCTTACTCCGATGGGTCTATGACGCCTGCGCCCTGCGCAGATCTGCCCGCCGATGCGGCGCGCGAAGACCTCTACCAAGCGGGCATTATTTATTCGACGGGCATGGGGGTCGAGACCGATCTTGTGGCTGCGCACAAATGGTTCAACCTCGCCGCGCTCAAAGGCTCGAACGAGGCGAAGGACCGCCGGCGGGAGATCGCGGAACAGCTGAGCACGGCGGAGATCGCCGAAGCTCAGAAAGCGGCGCGCGAGTGGCTGCGGCTGATGAACTAGAGGTTCGCTCAGGCGAGCTGATAAGTTCAATAGTTTCAAGGTGTGGACGGGGCTATCGGCCCGGGTCCCAGGGGTGCTAGTCTCTGTTGAAGTCGAAGAGATTCGATTCTGGTCGAAACAGACGAGGACGCACCGCAATTGGCTGACGACACGACGCCCCCGGAGGATCTGGAGACGGCGGGCCCCGATGAGGAGGGCGTGGATCTGATCAATATCGAGGACGAGCTGAAACGCTCTTACCTCGACTATGCGATGCGCGTCATCGTCAGCCGTGCGCTGCCGGATGTTCGCGACGGCCTGAAGCCGGTGCATCGCCGCATCCTCTTCGCCATGGATCAGGGCGGCTACACGCCGGATAAGTCTTACTTTAAATCCGCCCGCGTCGTCGGCGACGTGATCGGTAAATATCATCCCCATGGCGATACCGCCGTCTATGACGCCCTTGTCAGGATGGCCCAGGACTTCTCGATGTCCCTGCCGCTGATCGACGGGCAGGGCAATTTCGGCTCGATCGACAACGATCCCCCGGCGGC
>CAYYNG010000482.1:0-1993 GCA_964472435.1 uncultured Hyphomonadaceae bacterium
GTTCGACGTCGTCATCATCGACTCGACCGATATCTGCAACACGACAGAAGGCGAAGAAGAGATCGCCTCACCACTCGCGACGGACGCTTTCTATGCAAGCCTCAAAGCTGGGCTTCGGCCCGGCGGGGTCGCCATGCAGATGATCGGCTCGCCGACGTTTTATCGCGAGGGCGTGCGCCGGCTTTTCCACCGACTCAAGCCCATGTGGCGGGACTTCCGGCCCGTTTTGATGCCATGCCCCTTCTACATATCCGGGGATTGGTGCGCCGGGCTTTTGACCGAGACAGGCGACCTCTCCCCCCGCGCCCACCATGGCCTCTCCGGCCCGCTCAAATATTTCAACGGCGAGATCGCGAAGGCCGCCCTCGCCCTCCCGAACGAGATCCGCGCCCTCCTGCCATGAGCTTGAAGGGGAAAAGACCCCGTGGCACTGCGTGTTGGATAAGTAGAAGGACGACCCCGAAATGCTCCGCATGCAACCCAAAATCGCCGCGGTCGCGGCCGCCGCCTTCCTGACCGCCTGCGGCGCCCCCGACAGATCAGAGACCGATGCGGCCGCAGCGCCGGCGGACGCGCGCACCGCCGTTGCGCCGCAGGATCTATTGATGCCCCTGCCTTCGGAAACAACCGCGGCCGTTACAGAAGCCGATCTCGCGGCCCGGATCGAAACGCTCGCCGATGACACGTTCGAGGGCCGGGCGCCGGGCTCGGAGACCGGCGAAGCCTCCGCTGAATGGGTCGCCGCCGAGATGGCGCGGCTCGGCCGGGAGCCCGGCGTCGATGGGAGCTTTTTCCAAACGGTCCAAATGGTCGAGCAGACGGTCGATGAAGCAGCCTCCTTCCTCGCTTTCTCGGGCGGCGCGTCAGGCGAAGTCCATGAGATGGCCCTTCAGGAAGACGCTGTTATCTGGACCAAGCGCCAGGCGGAGCGGGATCTCGCGTTCGAGGATTCGGAGGTGGTGTTCGTCGGCTATGGCGTTGTCGCGCCGGAATATGGCTGGAACGATTACGAGGGCTTGGACGTCGCGGGCAAAACCGTCGTCATGCTGGTCAACGATCCGGGCTATGGGTCGCAAGACCCCGATCTCTTCAAAGGTTCGGCGATGACGTATTACGGCCGCTGGACCTACAAGTATGAAGAGGCGGCGCGGCAGGGCGCAACGGCGGCGATCGTGATCCATGAGACCGCGCCGGCATCCTATGGCTGGGACGTGGTGGCGAACTCCTGGTCCGGCGCCCAGGCCGATCTCGTGCGCAGTGATGGCGGCGTGGACCGCGCGATGCTCGAGGGCTGGATCACTACGGAGACGGCCAAGGCCCTCTTCGCAGACGCGGGCCTCGATTTCGAAACGATGAAGAACGCGGCGCTGGCGCCCGATTTCTCCTATGTCGACATGGGGGACCTCATGGCGTCCGGCCGCATTGTTCAGACGGTGGAAGGTCTCCAATCCCGAAACGTCGTCGGTGTTTTGGAGGGCGCGTCCGCGCCCGACGAGTATGTGCTTTATGTCGGCCACTGGGATCATCTCGGCCGGAAATCCGAAGAGCGGACCGGCGAAGCGACGGAGGACTTCTACCGCGACGAGATCTTCAACGGCGCGGTCGACAACGCCACAGGCACCGCCGCGATCTTGGAGATCGCGGAGGCCCTCGCGGCGGAAGAGCTCGACCGCTCGGCGCTCTTCATTTCCGTGACGCTGGAAGAATCGGGCCTTCTCGGCTCGGCCTATTACGCGGAGAACCCGACCGTGCCGCTCTCGCAAATCGTCGCCGGGGTGAACATCGACGCAATGCTGCCCGCCGGTCGGACGCGGGACATGGTGGTCGTCGGCTACGGCGCCTCTGAGCTGGAAGACCGGCTCGAGCGGATCATCGCCAGCCAGGACCGGGTCATCAAACCGGATCCGAAGCCGGAAGCCGGCTATTTCTACCGCTCCGACCACATCTCCTTCGCCAAGGAGGGCGTGCCCATGCTCTACGCCGACGGCGGTCA
>CAYYNG010000483.1:0-1987 GCA_964472435.1 uncultured Hyphomonadaceae bacterium
CGTTTCAGGTCAAGCCGCCGCCGGATCCGGCCTCGGCCCAGGGGCGGTGAGCTATGTGCTCGGCCTCGCCAAAGCCTATACGACGCGGGTCGGCGCGGGGCCTTTCCCAACGGAGCTCGACGATGAGATCGGCAAGCGCCTGGGCGAGCGCGGCCGCGAGTTCGGCACGGTGACGGGGCGGCCGCGGCGCTGCGGCTGGTTCGATGCGGTGATGGTGCGCCAGGCCTGCGCGGTCTCTGGCGTCAACGGCATGGCGCTCACAAAGCTCGACGTGCTCGACGGCCTTGAGGAGATCAAGATCTGCACGGCGTATCGCCTCGCCGGTGAAACGCTCGACTATCTGCCGGCCACAGCGGCCGCGCAGGCGGCGGTCGAGCCGATCTATGAGACGATGCCGGGCTGGTCCGCCTCCACCCAAGGCGCGCGCAGTTGGAACGACCTACCGGCCGAGGCGGTCAAATATGTCCGCCGGCTCGAAGAACTTGTGGGCCGCCCCGCGGCGCTCGTCTCGACGAGCCCCGAGCGAGAAGACGTGATCCTCATGCGCGACCCGTTCGAGGGGCGGGCTTAGCGCCCGAAAAGGGCGCTGAGCGCAATCGCGCCGGCGGTGGCGACGTTGATGCTATCAACGCCCGGGACCATGGGAATACGGACTGGCGTTGCGGCGTCGAGCATCTCGGCCGGCAATCCCGGCCCCTCGGCGCCGAGGATCAGGGCGAGCTTTTGGGGCCGCGTCATACGGTAAAGCGAGGCGGCGTCGGCGCGCGGCGTGAGGGACCAAGCCGTGTATCCATGGGCTTTGAGATGGTGAACAAGGTCCGGTCCGGAGCCGCCGTGCGCGAAGGGCAGCCAGAGCGCGGCGCCGGCGGAGACGCGAATGGCCTTGCGGTAAAGCGGGTCGCAGGACGTGGAATCGAGCCATACGCCGGCCGCGCCGAACGCGGCGGCGTTCCGGAACACCGCGCCGACATTGTCATGGTTCGACAGGCCGACGAGCACGAGCAGCGGCCCGTCGGCGGACGTTAGAAGGTCGATGGGGGACAGCGAAACGCTCCGCCGAGCGCAGGCGAGAACGCCCCGATGAATGGGGAAACCGACGACACGGTCCATAACGCCCTGCTCGGCGACGTAGACAGGGATATCGGCGGACAGCCCTTCTAATGTGTCGGCGATGGCGGGCAGGCGACGGTCCGAGCAGAAAACGCTGTCGATTTCGAACCGGGACCGCACCGCCAGGGTTTCGAGCGTCACCTTGCCTTCGACAAGGAACTTGCCTTGCGGCCCCGCCAAATCCCGCTCCCGCACCGCCACGTAGTCAGCGATCCGGGGATCGTCGATTGAGGCAATGCGCGAAAGCCGCTGGTCGAGCGGTGAACCGTGCCGGCGCGTCAGCTGGCCGGGGCCGACGGCAAGCCGGTTTCCTTCGCAAGGCGCTGCATGGTTTTCTGCAACTTCTCGAAGGCCCGCACTTCGATCTGGCGAATGCGCTCGCGGCTGACATTGTACTGCTGGGAGAGCTCTTCCAGCGTCTTCGGCTCGTCGGTTAGACGGCGCTCCGTGAGGATATGACGTTCGCGCTCGTTCAGATCCTCCATGGCGGCGGTGAGCAGCTCCATCCGCGCTTCGTATTCCTGGCGGTTTGCGAACTCTGCGGCCTGGCCTTCATCCTCGTCGGCGAGCCAATCCTGCCATTCCATGTCGCCGTCGGCGCCCATGGGCACGTTCAGGGAGGCGTCGGAGCCCGACATCCGCCCGTTCATGCTGACGACCTCTTTCTCGGAAACGCCCAAGCGGTCGGCGATTTCGGTGATTTGCTCGGGCTTGAGATCGCCCTCGTCTAGGGCCTGGATCTCGCCTTTGATCCGGCGGAGATTGAAGAACAGCTTCTTCTGCGCTGCAGTGGTGCCGAGTTTCACAAGGCTCCAAGACCGTAGGATGTATTCCTGGATCGCGGCGCGGATCCACCACATGGCATAGGTGGCCAGCC
>CAYYNG010000484.1:0-1983 GCA_964472435.1 uncultured Hyphomonadaceae bacterium
TTTTTAGTGCTCTCCGGCGTCGATGAGATTGTCGATCTGGCTGCCGTCGGTGTGGAAGGCCCGGCCTTCATTGAAGATCTCGCTGAAAACCCGCTGGACGGTCGAGACATGCTCGCCGATCGCGGTGCGGCCGCCGATCTGTTCGCGGATATAGGGCGCGGCGGTCAGGTGGTCGGCATGGACATGGGTGTCGATGACCCAGTCGCAGACAAGGCCCCGCTCCCGGACATAGGCGATCAATTGGTCGGATGACGTCGTGCTTGTCCGCCCGGACGCCTGATCGAAGTCCAGTAGGGAGTCGATCACCGCGCAGCGTTTGGTCGCTGGATCTGAAACGACGTAGCTGATGGTGTATGTCGCTTCGTCGAAAAATCCGACAACGTCAGGCCTGTTCATCGACACCTCCTTTGGATCAAATATTGGCGCGGGCGAATTTCCCGTAGCCGCCCACCTGTTCGCGGTCGGGCCGGAAGGGCACGGGGGCGCGGTTCGAAAACGCCTCGCCGAGAAACGCCGAGCAGAGGGCGTCGCCCACTTCGGCGGCGCGAATGTCAGCCAGGCGATAGAAGACGACCTTGGACTCCCGCCGGGTCTCCAAAATGTCGGCCTCACGGAGCTTTGCGAGTTCGCGAGAAAGATTGGGCTGCTTGATGCCGAGCTTCATCTCGAGATCACCGACCGAGCGCTCCCCGCTGATCAGTTCGCAGACGATCATCAGGCGCGCTGGATGTGATAACGCCTTGAGCATCTCCGCCGCCTCTTCGGCGAGCGGCTGCAGTCTGCGGGCGTCGTCCACCATCAATCTTCCCCTTTCATTTCCGTGTAGTACCAGGCGCGGTTCGCGCCATTGGCCGACGTGCGTTCCGCGATATCGGCAAGTGTTTCCGGCGGCGGCAGGACCGTCGGCTTGCCTGGCCGCCAGCCTTCCGGCGTGGTGACCTGGCGTTCGTCCGCTTCCCGTAGCGCCGCCAAAACTCGAAGCAATTCATCGACAGACCGACCGACATTCATTGGATACTGGATCATTGCGCGGATGATCCGGTCGGGATCGATAAAGAACACGGAGCGAACGGACACGGTCGAGGTCGAGGCCGCGTGGATCATGCCATAGGCGCTCGCCACCGCCATCGAGATGTCCTCGACAATCGGGAAGGTGATCTCGACGCCGAAGCGCGCTTCGATGTCGCGGATCCAGGCGAGGTGCGAATAGACGCTGTCGACCGACAGGCCGACCAGCTCGCAGCCGAGCGCGGCGAACTCGCCCGACGCCCTTTGCAGCGCGACGAATTCGGACGTGCAGACCGGGGTGAAATCCGCCGGGTGGGAGAAAAAGAGCACCCATCGTCCCGCAAGATTCGACAGTCGGAACGGGCCTTGGGTCGAACGCGCTTCAAAATCTGGCGAGAGCGCCCCGATTTGAATCGGCGGCGGGGCGTAGGATGGGGGCTCGACTAGGTCGTTCATTTCTCATTTTCGTTAGTTGCCCAAAACGTATAGTCACTTTACGAATGTGTCAATCATTGTTGAATCCCACCCTGAGGAGCGCATGAATATGACGGACTTCACACCAGTGAGCGCGCTAGCCGGCGGGGCGTTGATCGGCCTGTCGGCGATCTTCTTGATGGCCGCCAACGGTCGGATCGCGGGCATCAGCGGCATTGCGGGCGGCTTGATCGCAAGCCCCGTGGGCGACCGTCTCTGGCGGCTCGCCTTCATCGCCGGGCTCGTCTTGGGTCCGCTGGTCGTGATCGCCCTGGGAGGGGCGGCGCTTCCCTTCGCCCTTGACCGGTCGACCGGCTTGATCATCGCGGGCGGCTTGCTCGTCGGTGTCGGCACGCGGCTCGGATCAGGCTGTACGAGCGGGCATGGCGTGTGCGGGATTTCGCGGGTTTCGCCACGCTCGCTCGCCGCGACGGCTACCTACGTGGCGGCCGGGATCGCCACCGTGGCCGCACATCGCTCGATCTGGGGGGTCGGCGTATG
>CAYYNG010000485.1:0-1982 GCA_964472435.1 uncultured Hyphomonadaceae bacterium
CGCCTATAGCGATGCAGAGCTTATCGCGCCCGGCGCTTATCGGCTGACAAAGCTCCTCCGCGGCCTGCACGGCACCGTCGCCGCCGGCGCGGCGACGGGCGCGCGATGCGTTCTCTTCGATGCCGCCGTCGGTCTGGCGGGCCTGCCGGCCTCGGCGATCGGAACCGAGGTCCATTGGCGCGCCACCGCCCGCGGCGTCGAGGGGCCTTTGACCGTTCAGGCCTATAGCAATGTCGCCGCCCTCGCCTGGTCGCCGGTCCATCTGCGTTTCGCGCCGGACGCGGCGGGCGGCGGGCGGCTCTCCTGGATCCGCCGGGGCGCGGATATCGCCGACACATGGAATTTGCCGGAGGCCCCTAATACAGGGCGTTTCACCGTCACCCTATTCTCGGCGGGCGGGGCGGTGCTGGCGGCGTTCGACGTCGAGGCGCCGGTTTTGGACCTGGACGCGGCGGCGCTCGCCGGCGCAGCCCGCGTGAGCGTCGCGGAGATCGGCCCCGACGGTCGGCGAGGCCCCGCCCGCCGCCTCGATTTGCCGTCGTCGGCCGGCTGATCCCCGCTTTTCATCGCGGCTGGACGGCATTACGTCTTCATCGAACGCGGTGGAGACGAGGCGGAAAGGTTGAGCTGGGACCCGTACAGTGCGCTCGGCGTGGCCCGGTCGGCGTCCGAGGACGAGATCAAGCGGGCGTATCGCCAGAAAGCGAAAGCGTTGCATCCGGATTTGCATCCAGGCGACGAGGGCAAAGCCGAGGCGTTCAAGCGGGCGACGGCCGCGTTCGATCTGCTCGGGGATCGGGAGAAGCGGCGACGGTTCGACCGCGGCGAGATCGACGCCGACGGCAATGAGCGCGGGTTCGGCGGTCCAAGCCCGTTCGCCGGCGGCGCCCAGGGCGACCCCTTCGAAGACATTCTCTCGACGATTTTCGGGGGCCGCGGCCGGCGCGGCCCGGGGCCCCGCAAGGGGCGCGACATCCGGTATCGGGTCGAGATCGATTTCAAGGATGCGGTGGCCGGCGCCCGCCGCCGCATGACCATGGCCGACGGCCGGGCCCTGGACGTCAACATCCCGGCGGGCGTCGAGACCGGCACCATGCTGCGGCTCAAAAGCCAGGGCGAGCCGTCCCCTGCGGGCGGCCCGCCGGGGGATGCGCTGCTCGAGGTGACGGTCCGCGACGGCGGGGTGTGGACCCGCGACGGGGATGATTTGCGAATGACGGTGGGCGCGCCGCTGGAAACCATGGTGCTCGGCGGCGGCGTCTCGGTGCAGACGCCCACGGGCGCGGTGACGCTGAAGGTGCCGGACGGGTCCAACACCGGCGCTGTCCTGCGGCTCAAGGGGAAGGGCGTCCAACGGCCCGGCCGCGCGGGCGACCTATATGTCCGCCTTGAGATCGTGCTTGACGACCCGGCCGATCCCGACCTGCGCCGGCTTCTTGCGGAGAAGCGCGGCTGACGGATTCCCAACTGACACATTCACTGGCCGTTCAGTGGATTCTCCTTAGAACGCTCCCACGATGAAACGGTCCGCCGCCCTTCTCCTGTCCGCCGCAATGCTGTCGGCGCTTCCCGCCGAAGCCCAGCGCTGGGGCAATTCCTATTCGCCCGGCCAGGCGCGGGACGAGGTTCAGCGCGGCAATAACGTTCCCCTCAATCGGATCTATCGCGACCTGCAGCAACGTTATGGAGGCCGCAGCCTCGGGGCGGAGCTGTTTTCGCGCCAAGGCGGCGGATCGGATTACCATATCACATGGCTGACGGGCGACGGGCGCCGCATGTTGGTGGTGGTCGACGCCCAGACCGGCCGGATCCGGCGCACCAGCGGAGATTAACGCCATGCGCATACTCGTTGTCGAAGATGATCGCGACCTCCGTCGCCAACTTGCCGACGCCCTGTCGGACGCCGGCTATGCCGTGGACCTCGCCGCCGACGGGGAAGACGGCCATTTCCTCGGCGATACAGAGCCTTATGATGCGGTGAT
>CAYYNG010000486.1:0-1976 GCA_964472435.1 uncultured Hyphomonadaceae bacterium
GGAGAGTTCATCGAGCCGAATAAGGCTTACACGATCTATGCCCGCCATTCCTCGGGCGGTCGCCTCTACGGCCTGATGATTTCGGATATGTCCTCGCCGGAGCGGCCGGTGGACTATCTGGCCCGGTCGGCGTTCCTCACCAAAGCGAACGGACGACCGACCCTCGTTCTCAACGAGGGCCAACGACTTGAACTCGATGAGCAGGGCGCGCTCACCATTCTCGACTTCGATCGCACCCCGTTCGACCTTTCGCCCCTCCTCAGCGAGGAGCGCGACGTCGTTCTAAAAGCGTCGGATCGGTTTCTTTGGGAGCTCTTATTTATCGACCCGTCGGATTACTTCCAAGCGCAGAACCAGGTCGGTTTCGTCGCGGAGGCGAACACGCGGCTGTCGGCGCCGCTCCTGAACATCGCAATGGCGCTTCTCGCGTTAAGCGCCGTCGTCGGGGGCGACTTCAATCGCCGCGGATACGCCCGCCGCATCGCCGCTGCGTCGGCCGGCGCCCTAGGGTTGTTTTCAGCGTATCTCGCCGTTGGCGGCGGCGCACAGGACGCCCTCTGGCTGTCGGCGGGCCTTTGGCTGATCCCTCTGGCGACCATTGCCTGGCTCGCCAATTCCTATCTCAAACCGCTTGGCGGACGCGGGCGATCCCCATCGGCGGCCCATGCCGCTTAACCGCATCCAAAGGTATATCTTCCGCGAGTGCGCCCTCGCGCTCGCGCTGGTCCTTGGCGGCTTCTCGATCGCCATTCTTATCGTGGACGTCGTCGAACAACTGCGAACCCTCGGCGATCGAATCGAGATCTCGATGGGCGCCGCCCTCTTTCTCTCGGTCTTGAAGTTGCCAATGTTGATCGAGCAAACCCTGCCTTTCGCCGTTTTGATCGGCACCATGATCGCCTATTCGCGGCTCAGCCGCCGCGCGGAGCTTCCGGTCATGCGGGCGAGCGGGGTCTCGGCCTGGCAATTCATCCTCCCGGCCGTCCTGCTGGCGCTGCTGCTGGGGGTGGCGACGGCCGGCCTCGTTAATCCCATCGGCGCGCGATCAAGCTCGATCTTCGAATATCGGCGGGACCGGCTCTTGGATAATGCCGGGGCCGCGGCCGAGGCCACGCAGCGGGACATTTGGCTGCGCGACGGCCGTGAGACCGGACAGACCGTGATCCGCGCCGAACGCGTGGAAGGCGACGGCACACGCTTCGCCGGCGTAAAAATGATCGAAGAGCAGCGGCTTTACCTCAATGGCGAGCCGACCGACGAGTTCGTCTTCCGAAGGCGGATCGACAGCGCCCGGGCGACCCTTCAACCGGGATTTTGGCGTCTCGAAGACGTCACCGAACACCTCCCGGACCAGTCCGCGGTTCGACACGATGTCTTGGTTCTCGAGACAAACCTTCAACGCGAGACCTTGATCGACCGTTTCGCGCCGGCGCGGACCATCGGCTTTTGGCGGCTGCCGAGCTTCATCGATGAGACGGGGCAGGCCGGCCTCAACACCGCGCGTTACCGCGTACAGTGGCATAGCCTGACATCCCTGCCGGTTTTTTTTGCGGCCATGGCTCTCATCGGGAGCCTCGCCTGTTTGCGGTTCGCGCGATTGGGCGGCGGCGCGCGGTTCATCTCCGCTGGGGCGGGTGCGGCGGTCGGTCTCTACTTCGTCTCCGAGGTCACGTCGAGCCTTGGATCGTCGGAGGCGTTGCCGGCGTTCGCCGCTGCTTGGACGCCGCCCCTTTTCGCCGTTTTCGTAGCCCTTACGATCCTGGCATACCGCGAAGACGGCTAGCTATCGGCTTGACTAACTGGACGCCGACCACCACGTTCCCGCCGCTTTGAAGGGACTTCCGCCATGAAAGTCGTCGTCGTCGAGTCGCCCGCAAAGGCCAAGACGATCAACAAATATCTCGGGGCCGATTTCAAAGTCCTCGCCTCCTACGGCCATATCCGCGATCTGCCTTCGAAGGACGGCTCCGTCGATC
>CAYYNG010000487.1:0-1976 GCA_964472435.1 uncultured Hyphomonadaceae bacterium
GGCGAGGGGATCATAGCGTGACGCCATGGCCCATCCTTTCTGTGGCCGGTCGTTGGCGATGTTAGCTGAGTTCGGCGGCTTTTAGGTTGCGCGCCCTTAAAAGGATCGCGTTTTCAAGTTGGATTTCCGTTTCCGGGTCGATGTTCGCGTCCATCCACTGCCCCGCCGCCGTCTGGGTCTGTCGGAACAGAACCACATTCAGGCCGTCGGCCCTCAGGCGGGTGTCTAGGATATAGACCGTCGCCTTCACGCGCTCGCCGGGGATTTCGGGAAAGGATCGCCAATCATAGACGATGAGCCCGCCGAACACGTCAGCGGAGTCGAGCGGCAGGAATTCGAGCGTGTCGAGCGAGGCGCGCCAGAGATACGGGTTAACGCCGCCGGCGACCTCCTCCACCACCCGCTCTTCAACGGAGCCGCGGCTCCCGCCGCTGCAAGCCGAAAGGACGAGCGCGCCGGCGACAGCGGAAAGAAACGTGCGAGCGGACATGCGAGCTTCCTGGGCGTAGAACCTTGATTTAAGGTTTCTGTATAACAGCGCTCTTCGGCGGACCAGGGGTCAAGTGCGGCCGGCAGCGGCGCGCTAAGGGGATCGACACCACCATGCGCGCCTTGTTCTTTTTCGCCATAGTCTTTTTTTGCGCCCCGTCGGCGGCGGCGCAGGCGTGGCGATGGGGCGAGTGGACGCTTGAGGCGGACGCGACGGCTGCGCTTGTGTTCTTTCCCAGCGAGGATGGGGCGGGCGCGATCGATGGCGATGCCGCGCTCTTCGAGGTCGGCGCGGGACTTGAAATCAGCACCGTGTTGCAAAGCGGGGTCAAACTCGGCGTGCGAACGGAATACCGCGCCCAGCAGGACAATCCGGCGCGGGCCGGGTTCAGCGGCGCGTTCGGGTTTCCAGGCGATGCGGCGGCGGCGTCGGGTGCGTTCTCGGGCTTGCTTGGCGGCGGTGCGCCCGAAGACATCCCCGCTCGCGACTCCGTCGAGGCCGCCTTTGGTTATGTGAACGGAGGCTATGGCGAACTGCGGTTCGGACGAGACCAGGGCGTCGCTGCGCGATTTCATGAAGGCGCGCCGGACGTATTCGCCTTCGCGCGCGCCGCCAATCCCTACCTCGATCCCTCAGGCGCAAGCATTGTGCGCACGCAGAACGATCTGACCGGGCCCGCTGCGCGCATCAGCTACACCTCGCCTCGCATTCTCGGGCTCCGCGCCGGCGTAAGCTATACACCCGAGGCCAACGTGGGGGGCCTCGATCGCGATCCGACGCGGACATTGCCGGGCGGCGAGCCG
This sequence comes from uncultured Hyphomonadaceae bacterium, assembly GCA_964472435.1. Lineage (GTDB taxonomy): Bacteria > Pseudomonadota > Alphaproteobacteria > Caulobacterales > Hyphomonadaceae > CAYYNG01. Next base: position 1,294 of record CAYYNG010000487.1, read on the forward strand.
ATCGAACTCCGCAACGGCGTCGATGTCGCCGTCAACGCCGTTCGCAGGTTCCGTTCGGCGGGCCGCCCGAGGGTGCGAACCCATGCCTCGTTCGCCCGCGCAGATGTTCGGATCGGCGTCGACGAGCTGAGCGGCGGCACGGTTGAGAGCTGGACCGCCGGCGGCGAGGTGGAATGGGGCGTGGTCACTGTCGGCGCGGACTGGCTGACATCCGACAATGGTTCGGGGCGGTATCGAGCCTGGTCGATCGGCGCCATGGTCAAGGTTTGGGGTTTTGATGTCGGGGCCGCCTTTGGAGAGGCGAGCGACGCCGGCGCCGCGCTAGAGGGCGATGGCTGGAATGTCGGCGTCTCCCGCGAACTTTTCGATCGGCTGACGGTTGCGGCCGGGTTTCAACAGCGCGCCGTGGCGCCGCAAGGCCTTGAAGAAGATATCGCCGACGGACCTGTGATCGAAATGGCACTGCGATTTTGAATTGAGCGCGTTTTCCGATTGTTAATCTACCCTTAGCTCGGCACTCCTACTATGTTGTCGCGATGGGTTGGACTGCGCGCCACGCCGCCGCCCTTGTGCGTTAGCGTCTTGCCGTCCGTGCCCTTCGCATGGATGAAGCCGAAGTCGCCGACGGCGATGTAGATCCAGCCGTCGATCCCCATGCGGATGCCGGTGGTCGTGTGGTCGGC
>CAYYNG010000488.1:0-1975 GCA_964472435.1 uncultured Hyphomonadaceae bacterium
AATCAATTCGGTCATCTGTGGTCTCGTTGCCCGCGTTCTGTGGAAAAGACTGAGAAGCCGGGGAGATAGGCGATTGCGGCGCCCGATTGCAAATTTTTCTGCAGGGGCTCGACAGCCGTGCGTTTTCGTCCGGCCGCGCCTACATTGGAGCCATGATCTATGCCGACCATAACGCAACGACCCCTCTCCGGCCGGAAGCGCGCCAGGCGATGCTGGAGGCGATGGAGGCGGGGGCCAATCCCTCCTCTGTCCACGCGGCCGGCCGCGCGGCGCGGCGAATTTTGGAACGGGCACGCGGCCAGGTGGCCGCCGCGATCGGCGCGCGGTCCCAAGACATTGTGTTTACGAGCGGCGGGACCGAGGCGAACGCCCTGGCGCTGCGGGGCGCGGTGAAAAAACTGGGCCCGGAGACCGTTTTGATTCGATCGGCCGTCGAGCATGACGCAGTGGCCGCCAACGCCGCGGCGCTCGGGATATCCGTGGAGATCGCGCCCGTAACGCCGGACGGCGTTCTGGATCTAGACTGGCTGCAGCGGCGGATAGACGGTTGGACAAACCCCGCCGCGCCGCTCCTCTCGGTCATGCTCGCCAACAATGAAACCGGGGCGCTGCAGCCCGTGTCGGAGGCGGCGACGATCATCGAAAGCGCTGGCGGGAAGACCGAAACAGACGCGGTTCAGGCGCTTGGCAAGCTCCAGGTCCAGGTTATGGACCTAGGCGTGGATTACCTCGCCCTGTCCGCCCATAAGTGCGGGGGGCCGCAAGGCGTCGGCGCGCTCTGGGTAAGGCCCGGCGCGCCCTTGATGCCGGATCTCTTGGGCGGCGGCCAGGAGCGCTCGCTCCGATCGGGCACCGAGAATTTGATCGGCGCCGCCGGTTTCGGCGCGGCGGCCGAAGCGGCGGTCCGCGATCTCGACCAGATGCGGCGCCTTGGCGATCTGCGGGACCGTATGGAGGCGCGCCTGAAAGCGGAGGCGGGCGTGGCGGTTTTCGCCGCGGGCGCGCCGCGGCTGCCGAACACCTCGTGCTTCGCGATGGCTGGCTTCCGGGCAGAGACCCAAGTGATGGCGATGGACCTCGCCGGGGTCGCTGTCAGCGCCGGGGCGGCGTGTTCGTCCGGCAAAGTGAAACGCTCTTCGGTTTTGACCGCGATGGGCGTAGATGACGCGCTTGCGGACGGCGCGATCCGCACCAGCTTTGGGTGGAGCACCGAAGAGCGTGATTTCGATGCGGTGGCCGAGGCGTGGCTCGCCGCAGCCCACCGCGCAGGTTTGAAAGAGAGCGCATGACATGGCCGATGATGTGAAAGTGAAAGACGGGATCGACGCGGGCACTGTGGCGGCCGCGAAGGCGCTTGAATCCGAAAACTACGCCGCCGGCTTCTCGACGGAGATCGAGCAGGAGCTTGCGCCCAAGGGGCTGAACGAAGACATCGTCCGCTACATTTCGGCGAAGAAAGAAGAGCCGGAGTGGATGCTCGAATGGCGGCTTAAAGCCTTCGAGCGCTGGCTGACCATGGAGGAGCCGCGCTGGGCCATGGTGCGGTACCCGGAGATCGACTATCAAGACGCGCACTATTTCGCAGCGCCGAAGGGCGGGGCGAAATACGAGTCCATTGACGACGTGCCGGAAGAGATCCTCGAGACCTATAAGAAGCTCGGCATCCCGCTGCGCGAGGCCGAAGTGCTGCTCGGCGTCGAGGGGGCGGCTGAAACCGCCGCAGAAGCTCGCGAGACCCCGCGGGTGGCGGTGGATGCGGTGTTCGACAGCGTCTCGGTGGCGACGACGTTCCGCGAAGAACTCGCCAAGGCCGGCGTCGTCTTCATGTCGATTTCCGAGGCGCTGCAGGAGCATCCGGATCTTGTGAGGCGGTATCTCGGGACCGTCGTTCCGCAGTCGGACAATTTTTTCGCGACCCTGAATTCGGCGGTCTTCTCCGACGGGACCTTCGTTTACGTGACGCCGCGCGTCCGCT
>CAYYNG010000489.1:0-1973 GCA_964472435.1 uncultured Hyphomonadaceae bacterium
GGTCGAGGGCCGGCTCGCGGCCGCATCGAGCTTGATCAAACCGGAATGCAAGCCTGAGGGGGCGCGTGCGCCGGACGTTGGGGTCCGGCCCGCGGCCCCGGGCCGGCCGGGCGAGGCGCAACCCGACAGCGGCGCCACCGCGCCCGAGGCGGCGGCGCGTGCGGTCGCAGCCCGTCTGACCCGTATCTTAGCGGAAACGCCGCCTCCGCCCGTCGATACCGCGGCCGAAACGCAAGATCCCGCCCAGTCGTCCGGCGGCGCAGCGCGGCTTGTCGACGATCTGGAGCCCGTCAACCTCGCCGCAGCGGACGTCGAGCGCGCGATAACCCGGCATGGCGACCGGCTCGCGGCGCCCCCGCCGGCGGCGCTCGGCTGGGCGGCGCTCGCGGCGCTCGCGCTCTGCGGCGTCGCGCTGTCGGCCATTGGAACCGCGAATGTCCTGCGGCCCGACCGGGCGGCTGCGGCCGCCAATGGGTTGGCGCAGCTCTTCTCCGGTCCGCTATTGATCGCCGTCGGCTCCCTCACCGCTTTGATCGGCGTCTACTATCTGTTGCGCGCGATCTATAGCGACACCGATTGAGCAGATGGCACGCTGTTTGCTTTTTGTGAACCAACACGGATTGGGCGGCGATGGGTTCTTCGAGCGGAGGCTGCGATGAATAAATGGCGTTTATCGGCAGGGATCGCGTTGTTGGCGGCGGCTTGCGCGGCGGCGGGGCCTGAACCTGTTCCGTTCTCACCGATCGATCCTGAGGATCCGTCGTTCGTCCGCCACTTCGCCTTCGGCCATGATCCCATCCGGTGGCGGAAGGTGGACTTCCCCGCCGCGGCGGAGGTGCAGAACGTCGCCTGGGATCCGGGGCATGTCGGCTTCGACGGCGACGCCATGGTCCTGTCGATCGCCCATGACTCAAGCAGCGAACGCCTTTTTCGATCCGGCGAATACCAGCGCCAGGGCTATTTTCAGTATGGCCGCTATGAGGCGGTGATGAAGGCCGCCGAGGGCTCCGGTCTTCTTACGGCGTTCTTCGCGCACCGCGAGGCCGGACCCGGCGCCGACCAGATCAGTCTCGAGATCCTCGGCCGCGATCCGTGGCGGGCGCACCTTGTTTACTTCACCGAAGGCGAGCGCGGCGTTTCCCGCCAGGTCGATCTCCCCTTCAACGCCGCCGACGCGTTCCATCTCTATGCGTTCGAATGGTCGGAGAACGGCCTGAAATGGTTCGCCGGCGAGCAGCTCTTGTTCGAGACGACGACCGAGCATCCAAGCCCGCCCTCGCGGCCGGCCGCCATCAGCGCCTCGCTTTGGGCCGGACAGCCCGAATTGCAGGACTGGCTGGGCGCGGCCACCTTCGCGTCGGGGGCCCGCGCAGCGTTTCGGTGCATTTCATACACCGCACCGGGCTCTTCGAGCGAGCGCTGCGCCGATTTCCACGGCCTTTACTGAAAGCGCATGAGTCGTCGTTAGGCCAACCGTGTGTCGCCGGCCGCCCTTGGCTGTTCCACATTGCAGCGGCTTGCGATCGTGTCGCCGCCGGCATCCAAGGCCTTGACGGCGGCCTCGTAGCCGGCTTCGACGGTTTGATCGTAGGCGTCCCAATCGCGCAGTTCGATGTCGCCGAGCTCGGGCAGGACGAGAACGTCGACCAAGTCTCGCCCCAAAGTGGGATCCACCGTGATCGTGGCTGTGCGCATGAGGAGGCCCGCGATCGGGGGCGCGCCGCCGAAGCCGTTCCGCGCGACCCAGCCGAAAAATCCGGGCGGGTGTTCGAAGTCGGCCGGGTTCAGCCCTTCCGGTTGGCGCGCCACGTCCGCGCCGACGATGAAGCCGCGATGGAAGTCGCGCATGACGTCGACCGGAAAATTGTTGAGGACGCCGCCGTCGACCAGGATCTCGCCATCGTCCACCACGGGCGGCAGAATGCCGGGGAGGGCGATGGTCGCCCGCAGCGCATGCCTGACAAGGCCGCGCC
>CAYYNG010000490.1:0-1969 GCA_964472435.1 uncultured Hyphomonadaceae bacterium
AGATCCAATCTATTCCGTTTGGGGCCTTCAGCGTGCCGTTGGTCTCCACCCCGACCTCGAAGCCTGCATCGTGAAGCGCGGCGATGAGCGCCTCATCGAGCTGCAAGAGCGGCTCTCCGCCGGTGCAGACGACATAGGGTCGCCCGCCGCCGGACCAGTGCGCCCAGACATGGCGGGCGAGGTCGTCCGCGGTCGCAAAGCGCCCTCCGCCCGCGCCGTCCACCCCGACGAAGTCGGTATCGCAGAACCGGCAGACGGCGCTGGCGCGGTCGCGCTCCAGCCCGCTCCAAAGATTGCAGCCGGCGAAGCGGAGAAATACGGCGGCGCGGCCGGTCTGCGCGCCCTCCCCCTGCAGCGTCGCATAGGTCTCTTTGACCGCGTAGCGTCTCATCTCGACGCCCGCCAGGCGGTCCAGCCCTTCGCCCGCAGCTCGCAGGCGGGACACGTGCCGCAGCCATAACCCCACGGGTGGCGACGGGACCGGTCGCCGAGATAACACGTGTGGGTCTCTTCAATCACCACGTCGACCAAGCCATCCCCGCCGAGCGCTTCGGCCAGCGCCCAGGTGCCCGCCTTGTCGATGGTCATCAGCGGGGTTTCGATCGACATCGCAGCGCCCAAGCCCAGCGAGAGCGCCCGTTCTTGGGCGTCGAGGGTGTCGCGCCGGCAATCCGGATAGCCGGAATAATCGGTTTCGCACATCCCCCCGATCAGCACGCCTGCGCCGCGGCGAACGGCGAGCGCTGCGGCCAGAACAAGAAACAAGAGATTGCGGCCCGGGACGAACGTGTTGGGGAGCCCCGCCCTGTCGGTGGCGATGGCGACATCGTGCGTCATCGCCGTCCCGCCGAGGGACTTCAGAACCGTAGCGTCAAGGAAATGGTCGGCGCCCAGCCGATCGGCCCAGCTTGGCGATAGCGCTCGAAGCGCCGCGAGCACCTTCGGCCGCGCCAAAAGCTCGACGCCGTGGCGTTGGCCGTAATCGAAACCAACCGTTTCAACGCTCGCGAAGCGCTCAAGCGCCCAAGCGAGACACACCGTCGAATCTTGTCCTCCGGAGAACAGAAGAAGCGCTTTTTCCTCACGAACCATGGCGGCGAGATAGCAACGGAACGGGCTGTCTCCAACTGGCACAACTTGTGTCGATTTTGTCACAGGATGCCGGAGGGCCCGCCCGCCAGGTCAGCGCCGCCTATTGACAGATCTTATTCACAAAGCCTCACTGGTTCGTGAGGTGCGAAGCGGAACACCGCTCGTCTCACTGTCAAACAAAGACAATTCGACGGCGCGCAGCGCTGCGAGGGGAGGAAAATTAAAATGAGTGTCTATCGACGCCACACGTCCGTCTTGCTGGCGGGCGCAGCGAGCATAGCAACTGGCGCATTCATCCCTGCGGCCGCTCAAGAGACCGGCGAACCCATCCAAGTGGCGCAGGGCGAAACGAGGCGGCTCGGCAACATCACCGTCACTGCGACGCGCCGGGAAGAGGGCATCCAAGACGTTCCGATCGCGGTCCAGGCCGTCAGCGCTGAAGAGCTTTTACGGGCCGGTGTCCAGGACATCCGAACCCTCGACACGCTGTCGTCGAGCTTCAACCTGAACTCATCGCAAACCGAGTCGCAAGGCACGACCATTCGAATCCGCGGCGTCGGGACGACCGGCAACAATACGGGTCTTGAAAGCGCGGTCGGCGTTTTCATCGACGGCGTTTATCTCAGCCGTCCTGGCATCGCCTTAGGCGATCTGCTCGACCTCGAGCAGATCGAAGTTCTGCGCGGTCCGCAAGGAACGCTCTTTGGCCGCAACACGTCGGCAGGCGCCCTCAATATCACGACCCAACGCCCGAATCTCGAAGAAGTCGAAGGCTTTGGCAATTTAACATACGGCAATTTCAACGCCGTGAACGTCCAGGCCGGCATCAACGTGCCGCTGATCCAAGACGAACTGGGCTTCCGCCTGTCAGGCGACT